>NZ_CALGPS010000104.1 GCF_937959425.1 uncultured Dialister sp. | reverse complement strand
TGATTGGTGAAGCGTGGTCAAATGACTCGTTACGTATTTCGGGAATCGAGGCTGTTTCCCCTCGCCCGCCAGGGCGGTTGTACGGTTTTATCATAAGAGGCGCCTTATATGATTAAAAGGCACCAGCCAAGGCGGTCAGCCGACAGTCCATAGCTGACACCAGCCATTAAAACACCCTGATTCCCCATCAATCCCCAATAAAAAAATCTTCCCATGACTGCAAAGTCATGGGAAGATTTTTTATTCCTTTACTTTTTTCTTCATTTCCACTGCCGACTCCAGTGCGCTTTGGGAGGAGTCACTGCCGGAAATCATGAGAGCTATGTCTGCCAGGTGTTCTTTTTCGTTCAGAAGGACAGCTTTGGTGGCAGTCCTGCCGTGGGAGACAGTTTTCACGATTTTGTAGTGGCGGTCTGCAGCACAGGCGGTCTGGGGCAGGTGGGTAATGCAGAGGACCTGGATGGCGTGGGAAAGGAAGGCGATTTTCCTTGCCACCTGGAGGCCCACTTTGCCGCTGATGCCGACGTCGATTTCATCGAAAATCAGTGTCTGCTGCCTGAGGAGGCGGGAGATGACCATTTCGATGGCCAGGGCGATACGGGAGATTTCGCCGCCGGAAGCGGTGTCTTTCATACTGCGGAGGGGTTCTCCCATGTTGGCGGAGAAGTAGAATTCCATTTCTTCCGCCCCGTTTGGGAGGGGTTCTTCGGATGGCAGAAGATGGAGTTTCATTCTTGCATTTTCCATGCCCATGTCTTTCAGGGAGGATACTACCTTTTCCAGAATGATTTCAGAAGATTTCATCCGTTCCCTGTTCAGTACTTCCGCTTTTTTTGTGAGAAGGGCAGTGAGTTCTTCATAGTTTTTGCGGATGGTATCGTTGTCATAGATGATTTCTTTCAGAGAGTCATATTCTGCCTGGGCTTTCTTTTCATAGGAGAGAACATCGGAGAGTGTGGGGCCGTACTTCCGCTTCATTTCCATAATGACTTCATTCCTGTCCTGAAGGGAAGCCAGTTCTTCTTCCGAGAAATCGGAACCGGAAATGTAGTCTTCCATGGAGCTCACCGCATCTTCCAGGGCATAGGAGGCGGACTGGAGGGACTCCAGAATGGGATTCAGTTTTTCATCATACCTGGCGGCCTGGGAAATTTCCTTGTCCGCTTCGGCAATGGAGTCCTGGGGGCCGCCGTCGGCGGTGATGGTGTCCAGGGCATTATGAAGGGAGCGGAAAATGCGCTCGTGGTTCTGGAGGACCTGCAGTTTCTTTTCCACTTCTTCGTCTTCCCCTGCTGCCAGGGCGGCGGAAGTAATCTGTTTCAGTTCCCATTCCAGAATGTCAAGCCGTCTTTCCCGTTCCTGCTTTCTTTCCCGGTAATCATCCAGGGCGTCCTTCAGTTTTTTCCATTCCTTATAGGAATCGCGGTAGGATTTGTAGGCTTCCATGACAGCAGCAGTACCGGAGTCCACCATTTTTTCGCAGAAAGGTATGGAAAGGAGTTCCATATTATCGTTCTGTTCATGGAGACGGACCAGTTTCTTTCCCAGCTTCTGGAGCTGCTTCACAGTGCAGAAACTGCCGTTAATGGTGCAGATGCCACGACCGGAACGGTTCAGCCGGCGGGAAATGATAATCTGCCCATTGTCGGAGTCAATGCCCTCTTCCTTTAAATCGTCAATGATATCATTGTCTGCATAAAAGACGCCTTCCACTTTGAAGAAATCGGCGCCGGTTCTAATGAGGTCCGTACTGGCCCGACGGCCGGTGAGCATAGCCAGGGCATCGATGAGGATAGATTTCCCTGCCCCCGTTTCGCCGGTAAAAACAGTGACTCCCTGGTCAAAATCAATGACCGTATCTTCGATGATGGCGAAATTAATGATATGAAGACTCTGCAGCATATCAGTTCACCGCCTCAGTCTTTCAGCATACTCTGGATGTGGGAAAGAAGCACAGGCACATCTTCCGGCGATTTCAGGATAATAAGCACCGTATCATCCCCTGCCAGGGTGCCGATGATCACATCATTTTTGGAATGGTCAATGGCAAAGGCTACGGAAGAGGCGGAGCCGGGAAGGGTGTGGAGCACCACCATGTTCATGGCGGAGTCTATTTTCACCACTGCTTCCTGGAAAAGAATGGCGGTATGGCTCTTGGACATGACGCTCTGCTTTTCATTGGACAGGGCATAACGGTAATGGCCGTTCTTGTAGGGAATCTTAATAAGCATCAGATCCTTGATATCCCGGGACACTGTGGCCTGGGTCACTGCAATACCTTCTTTACGAAGAGCTTCTGCCAGTTCCTCCTGGGTCTCAATGACCTGGTTCTGGATAATTTCCTTGATTTTCATGATTCTGTATCTTTTCATAAGAGTTCTCCTCGTTTCACATCTTTAAAACCCGCATAAATGCTTCATTGAAAATCTATTTTGTATATTTTATACATTTTATAGCATTTTTCCCTGCAGGTCAAACAAATTCTGCATAAAAATAAAATTTATCTGCTGTAATTCAACGTTTTTTTCATTTCGTTGTTTATTTATACAATTTGTTAAAAGGAGGAAAATGCATAATGTATAAGCGCAAATGAATCGCATAAATTGTACTGCAGGAGAAAAAGAATTCTGTTATAATGAAGCCAATGTGCATATTTAAAAAAGAAGGAATCAGCTATGGATAATTATATTGGAAAACACCTGCTTATCGACTGTTATAACTGTGACATGGATGCCATCGAATCTTCCGAAACAGCGCTTCGTGCATTAACCGATGCGGCTGAGAAAATCGGCATGAATGTGCAGGATACCTTTTTCCACGAAAGTGAAGAAGAAATCACCGCAGCAGCCTACGGCCCCAAATCCCACATCTGCATTCATTGGTATCCGAACCTGTGCTACGCAGCTGTGGACATTTACAGCTTCGACATGGATTTGAAGCCCGCCCGCACCATGGCAGTGCTCCGGGCCTCCCTGCACCCCGAAAAAATCAGGGCCACCTCTGTAAAACGGGGCAACATCAATCCTGATATGAAGCCGAATATCAAGTCAAAGTCCACCACCCTTCACAAGTTTAAAAACACCAGGCAGCAGATGAAAACGGCGGGTCAGAAAGTGGCCAACTACATGCGCCATAAGAATGAAAAGAGAGATACCCTGGGGCCGGAGTGACAGTGACGGCTCCTCTGGTCCCGAAGGTTCAGAGAAATCAGAAGGAGCGGTTGACGGAGCCTCCGTCCCCGAAGGTTGTGGCCGCCTTTGGCGGCGGGTTGTGTAGAAGGGTTGTGTAGAAAGGTTCTTAAGATGGACGCAGCCTTTCAGTCCGAGGATTGTGGATTGTCTTTGCGGGCAATCTCCTTGCGGGCAATGAATTATAATTCCACCTCCGGCGGCCCCCTTCCACCGCTCATGTGATCCCCACCCCATCGAGGGAAGGTGGGCAAGTTTTAAAGAAATGGCGCCCCATATTTGCAAAGGGCGCCTACCTACGCCGCCGAAGGCGGCGTAGGCTGCAGGCTGCAAGCCACTAATTCGCCCCCGATCCCGCCCCCAAATTCCCACTACAAAAACCCCGGAAAATCATTTCGATTTTCCGGGGTTTTCTTATACCCAAATGTTATTATGCGCGGAGGGTAATGTCTGCTTTTTCCAGTGCTTTTACAATCTTTTCAATCCACTGGTCTACTTCCTTATCGGTGAGGGTGCGGTCTTCTGCGCGGAAGGTGAGGTTGTAGGCCATGCTCTTGAATCCTTCTTTGACCTGTTCGCCCTGGTAGAGGTCGAAGAGGCGGAGCATTTCCAGGTGTTTCCCGCCGGCTTTGCGGATGATGTCTTCTACTTCATCGTTGGAGCAGCGAACCGGTACCAGAAGGGAGAGGTCCCGCTGGGAGGCCGGGAATTTCGGAATCTTGGTATAGTCGATAGTTTCGTCTACCAGTCCCATGAGGTGCGGTACGAAGATAACAAAGCCGTAAACTTCTTTCTTGATGCCCCATTTGTCCAGCACTGCCGGATGGAGTTGGCCGAAGGACATGAGTACTTTGCCATCTTTAATGAAGTCAGCGGAAATACCGGGATGGAATACGGGGTAGTCAGAGCGTTTGATGTCATAGTCTCTTACACCCAGTGCTTCCAGCACGTTTTCCATAATGGCTTTCAGGTCGAAGAAATCGTATTTCCTGCCGTTGTTCGGATAGCCTGCTTCGTCGGGGCTGCCGTAGAGGAGGCCGGAGAAGAGTTCGTATTCGTAGGGCAGTTCTTTCAGCGGCAGTTCCTTTGGCTGGTACACATGGCCGGATTCGAAGATAGCTGCTTCTTCGTTCTTCTGGGACAGATTATAGGTCAGAGTATGCATGAGTCCCGGAAGAAGGGTGGTTCTCATATCCGGATATTCTTCGGAAATGGGGTTCATGATGGGAATCGCATTATACACCTTATGACCCCAGGGGAAATTCAGTTTTTCCAGGTCTTTTTTGTCCATGAAGCTGTAGTTTACCACTTCCGAAAGTCCGTCTGCCACGAGACTATCCGTAATGCGGAAAATCACATCCTGTTCTTTGGACATGGTGCCTTTGGCAATGGCGCTCCAGGGGGTGGTAATAGGAATGTTCTTGTATCCGTAAACCCGGGCCACTTCTTCTGCCAGGTCCGGCATGCCGTCCAGGTCCAGGCGGAAGTCCGGAACGGTGACGGTGAGGTTTCCATCCTTCTCTTCTACTTTGAAATAGAGGTCCTGAAGGATTTCAATCATCTGTTCCTTGGGCATGTTGATGCCGATGTAGTCATTGATTCTCTTCACCGTGGTTTTGATAACCTGTGGTTCTGCTTTGACGGGATATTCATCAAGCATGCCCTTAGCGGTGATGGCAGCGCCCTGTTCTTCCAGGAGCTGGCAGATACGGTTGATGGCCATTTCACTTCTGGCAGGGTTAATGCCCTTTTCGTAGCGGCCGGAGGCTTCGGAGCGAAGGCCAAGGCGGCGGGAGGTTCTTCTGATAGAGGCAGAATCGAATACGGCGGATTCAAGGAGCACGTTCTTTGTTTCTGCTGTGACTTCGGAGTCAAATCCCCCCATCACGCCGGCTACGCAGGCTGCTTTGTCAGCACCGTCGGCAATGACGAGATCCGAAGGATTGAGGTCTCTTTCCTGGCCGTCCAGGGTAATGATCTTTTCCCCTTCATGGGCATGGCGGCAGGTGAGGGAATGACCGGCAACTTTATCGTAATCATAGGTATGGAGAGGCTGGCCGATTTCCAGCATGACGTAGTTGGCGGCATCTACCACGTTATTGATAGGACGGATACCGTTGCTGCGAAGGCGGTTTTCAATCCATTCAGGGGAGCGGCCGATTTTTACGTTTTCCAGAAGACGGCCGCAGAACCGTTTGCAGTAAGCCGGTTCGGTAATATGGACGGAGGCACGGCCTTCGATGGAGGGGCCCTCTTCCTTTACGGAAATTTCCGGCAGGGTTACTTTCTTCTTGAAAATGGCGCCGGTTTCCAGTGCCATGCCGATCATGCTGAAGCAGTCAGCCCTGTTGGCAGTGAGTTCCATTTCATAAACCACATCGTCCAGGTCATAGAGTGTGTGAATATCTACGCCTACCGGTGTATCTTCCGGAAGGATGAGGATGCCTTCATGGTTCAGGGCAGGGAACAGATTGGCATCCATGCCCAGTTCGCCCAGGGAGCACATCATGCCGGCGGATTTCACGCCGCGAAGTTTGCCTGCTTTGATTTTGATGTCGCCGTGGCGAAGGCCGCCGGGAGCTTTATTATCATGGGCAGCAGGCACATGGGCGCCGGAAAGGGCGCAGGGTACGATCTGTCCCTCTTTCACATTGGAGGCACTGGTAACAATCTGCACCGGTTCTTTTTCCCCCACATCCAGCTGGCAGATAAGAAGATGGTCTGCATCAGGGTGCTTTTCCACGGAAAGGATTTTCCCTGTGACCACACCTTTGATTCCTTCTCCAGGACGGATGACATGCTCTACAGGAATGCCGTCCACCGTCAGCGTTTCCGCCATTTCATCGGGGTTCATTCCTTTAATATCAACTAAGGCTCCCAGCCATTTTAAAGATACGTTCATCTATTTAATCTCCTTCCATTAGAACTGCTTCAGGAATCTGACATCATTTTCGTAGAAATTACGGAGATCATCGATTCCGTAAAGCAGCATGGCAATACGTTCGATACCCATGCCGAAAGCAAAGCCGCTTACCTTTTCCGGGTCGTAGCCGTTGAGCTTCAGTACCATGGGGTGAACCATGCCGCAGCCCAGAATTTCCAGCCAGTCCGGATCTCCGTCTTCTTCACCGGTTCTGGCGGCAAAGGAAATATCTACTTCCGCCGACGGTTCGGTGAAGGGGAAATAGCTGGCGCGGAAGCGGATTTTGGTGTCGGAGCCGAAGAGGTCCTTCAGGAAGATTTCCAGTGTGCCCTTCAGGTCTGCAAAGCTGATGCCCTTGTCTACTACCAGGCCTTCTACCTGATGGAAGACGGGAGAATGGGTGGCATCGTTATCCCAGCGGAATACCTTGCCCGGTGCAATCATGCGGATCGGCGAATTGGGTTCATGCTTCCGAAGAGTTCTGGCCTGTACAGGGGAAGTATGGGTACGGAGAAGGATTTCCGGAGTGATATAGAAGGAATCCTGCATATCTCTGGCGGGATGGTCCTTGGGGAGATTCAGACATTCGAAATTGTAGTAGTCCTGCTCGATTTCCGGTCCTTCCTCTACGGAATAGCCCATGCGTACAAAGGACTTCATGATTTCACGGAGTGCCTTGTCCAGGGGATGGAGATGGCCGATTTTGTGGTGACGGGCGGGAAGTGTGATATCCACGGTTTCGTGTCTGATTTTCGCTTCCAGTCTCTTCTGCTTCAATTCTTCCATTTTATCGGCAATGGCAGCTTCCACATCACTGCGCACCTGGTTGGCCAGGGCGCCGATGACCGGACGCTGGGATGCGGAAACATCCTTCATGCCTCTTAAAATAGAAGTGAGTTTCCCTTTCTTGCCAAGGAAGAATACTTTGGTATCCTGCAGCGTTTTCTCATCCATGGAAGCAGCGATTCTTTCCTGCGCTTCCTTCTTCAATGTATTCAGGTCTGTTTCCATAAAAGAAACGATCTGCGCTCTTATCTGGTCAGCCAGGTCAGAAACAGCCGTATCCCCATCCCCCAGCTTCTTCACATCATTTAAAAAGCCGGTCAGTTTTGCTTTTACTGCATCGTAAGTTTCCTGCTTGCGGTTTTCATCATTGCAAGCCTGCAGCATTTCTTTGGCCTTTGCTTTCAGCTCTTCCAACTTTGTATCCATGTATATACCTCCTATGATTGATTGGGCATTGTCTTCCTTATGCAAAAAGGATGATGGAATAAAAAAAGACCCGCCCCCAAAGGGGCGAAGTCTACATCCGCGGTACCACCCTGATTTGTACTCGAAAGCTTTAACGCAGCCCTGCGTCCGGCCTACTCCGTTCAGCCGACAGCTCCGAAGTGAACTGAGCCCTGCGAATTCTTTCCGGTGTTTCACTGGTACCGGATCCCTGCATAGAATCCCCGCATGCTCTTTCTTCATCATAGCCTCAATATATAAAGCTATTTTAACATGACTGACGGAAATGTCAATAGGACCGCCATACGGCGGCCCGGGTTCAGAAGGTTCAGAGGGTGGTGGATAGCCGCCTTTGGCGGCTATGAATATAAAGTCAGCGTTACGGGACTTGCTTTTGTGTCATCAGCGCTGCATGACAAGGAGCCTTACGCACTTACCTAGAACACTAGATCACCAGCCCACTAATTAATACATAGCCGCATTGGCGATGACGAGGCGCTGTACCTGGTTGGTGCCTTCGTAAATCTGCATGATTTTGGCATCACGCATATATTTTTCGTTCGGATTTTCCCTGGAATAGCCGTTGCCGCCCATGACCTGAACGGCGGTAGTAGTAACTTCCATGGCTGCATCGGAGGCGAAGCACTTGGACATGGCGGAGAAGAGGGACGCTTTTTTGTCCCCCTGCATCTGAAGCCAGCAGGCTTTGTACACCAAAGCTCTGGCGGCTTCTGTCTTTGTAACCATGTCTGCAATCATCTGCTGTACCATTTCAAAGGAAGCGATTTTCTGTCCGAACTGCTTTCTCTGGTGTGCATAGTGAATGGCATTTTCCAAAGCAGCCTGGGCAATGCCTACGGAAATGGCGCCCACCACCGGTCTCGATTTCTCCAGGGTTTCCATGGCGATGCGGAATCCCATGCCTTCTCTTCCCAGTCTGGCGGAAGCGGGCACGAAGCAGTCGTCAAAAATGATTTCAGAGGTGGCAGAGGCACGAATGCCCATCTTATCTTCTTCCTTGCCGATGGAAATTCCCTTGGTGTGCCGGTCTACGGAAAAGACTGTGAGGCCGCGGATGCCACCGGATTCTCTTGTATTGGCAAAAAGGGTAATCTTATCCGCAATAGGCGCATTGGTGATGAAGCACTTGGTGCCGTTCAGCACATAACCACCGTCAACTTTTTTTGCCCGGCAGGAAACGGCGCCGGCATCGGAGCCGGCTCCCGGTTCTGTCAGTGCAAAGCAGCTCATGCCGCCATCATTAAGACAGTCAAAATAGGATTTCTTCTGTTCATCGGTTCCGGCGATAAGCACCGGGAAAGAAGCCAGGGAATTGGCGGCACATACGGTGGCTACACCGGCGCAGCCTTTGGCCAGTTCCTCACTGATCATGGCAATGGTAAGGAGGTCCAGTCCTGCTCCGCCGAATTCCTTCGGAACGGACAGGGCGGTCATGCCTGACTGTTTCAGGATATGAAGAAGCTCTTCATCCATAATGCCGCTCTTATCTATTTCAAGAGCCCTGGGTGCGATTTCTTTCTGTGCGATTTCCCGGGCCAGCCCTACCAGTTCCTTCTGCTGATCTGTCAATGTAAAGTCCATTTTCCAACACCTGCCGAATCAAAAATATAGTTACCAAATTGTCTGCAGCTCCTGCAGAAACATTTCCTATTCATTATAACAGATTTATCCCTAAAAATTCACCATGAATGGCAGAGGACTGTCATTTTGAATCACCCCCTGCTCCCCTATGCCCCTCTACGCTCTATCTTTTCCCTTCTACTATCTACGTTCTATCTCCTATCTTCTATCTCTATCCATCTGTTTAATTTCAATAAACGCCAATGGAAATGAATTGCAGAAACATTCGATTTTATCGGAGCTCTAAACTTATATAGCCCTCTATGTATATTGGCAAATGGATGAAATCCGTATTATAATGTATGAGATAAGAGAAGGTATTTGCATAAACTTGACAAATCGTATACAATAGACAAGTTGTCTTACTGGACGATTTACTGACTATCATCAACTAAAATATGCCTGTCCGGTGCGCCGCTCCGCCTGGACAGATCAAGGAAACGCTGATTCATTCATAGATTCTGATTTCATAAGGTTCTTAACGCACTGCTGCATCAGGGAATGATGTAAACAGCTTATTGTCTGCATCATCCCGTGCCCTCAATGCATAAAGTTCGGGAAATAAAAGCAGTGAGCCGATAAACCAGCGTTTCCTAAAAGGCGCCGTGCCGGCTTTGGGCGGCTAAAAGGATATACTATGATTGACAAATGTAAAAAGCTGATCGGATTTCTCATCCTGATTGTGGCCGCTGTCATATCCCTTTACCTGATTCGCATGTACTATCCTGAATTTTATAACCAGACCATTCATCTTACCATGGCCGGTGATGTGGACGGTTTGGCGGATTACATCGCTTCTTTCGGATATGGAGCTTTCCTGGTAAGCATGGGGCTGCTCATCTTCTGCAATGTTTTCGGTATCCCCACCATTCCCTTCCTGACAGTAAACGGTGCTCTCTTTGGGCTGCTGCCTGGAATCTTTATTTCCTGGGCAGGCGAAGTCATCGGTATCGAAATCAGCTTCCACATCGGACGTATTTTCTTTCGCAAAGAAGCCCGACGCATTATCGAAAAGAAGCATATGCTTACCAAGCTGGACAAATACAGCTGCGTGAAAAATATGGCCCTTGCCCGGGCTATCCCCTATTCCCCTAATATTCTTTTCACCGCCATCGCCGTTCTCACCAAGCTTACAAGCCGGGAACATCTGAAGGCCACCCTGATTGGCAAGATTCCTTCCGTTGTCATTGAAGTATGGCTCGGCCACGACTTGATTTACTTTTCGGAACACGGAACCCGATTCATCGTGCTTCTTTTCCTCCTGCTGGCAGGCTATGTCATTCATAAAATGTACAAGAAGCGCCGCTGCTTTAAAAATAAATGCCTCTGAAATAAACCGTCATGCTCTGCATGGCGGTTTTAGTATATTCTTTTACGTCTTCCCATCCCATTTTCCCATCCCATTCTTTTCCGAAAATCCCCGTCTTTTGTTTCTTTTCTTTTCATTGTATAATATACATGTACTTATGAAATAACATTAAATCTATTCTTTCAAGTAATAGATACCGCCTCTATGAAGGACTATTTCTCATAAGGAGGATAGAATGAAAGGTTATATCGAAGTTTACACCGGCGACGGAAAAGGAAAAACCACCGCCGCCATCGGACTGGCCATCCGCGCCATCGGTGCAGGAAAGAAAGTATGTATTATTCAGTTCATGAAATCCCTGGCATACTCCGAGCAGAAAGTACTGAAAACCCTTCCGGGCATCACTCTCATTACACTGGGAAAGCCCTATTTCATTGCCAAGGAAGGCATGCTTAGCGATGAGGAAATCAAGGCCTGGGGCGATAAGCTGGTGGTGTATCCTGCCGGCCATCCGCCCAAGGAATACCGAGCCATGATTCGCAGAGGCATCGATGATGCAGTAAAGGCAGTTTCCGGCTCCTATGATGTGGTCATTCTGGATGAATACAATATGGCCTGCTGGTACGACCTGGCCAATGAAGAGGATACAAAGGAAATCCTCTCGGCCCGCCGTCCTGATGTGGAGCTTGTCTTCACCGGCCGCAACGCGCCATCCTATATTTTGGATGCTGCAGACCTCATTACCGAAATGAAAAAAATCCGTCATTACTATGACAAAGGTGTCATGGGAAGAAAGGGAATCGAAGACTGATTTCCTTCCAGCGGAAAAAGAAAGGATTGCATAGAATGGAAAAAATTACAGGAAAAAGCATTTCAGGCATGGTCACCATTGGACCGCTCCGGATATTTCGTCACAAAGAATTCAGCGTAGAGGAAATAAAGGTGGACCGTCCGGAAACGGAAGTGGCCCGTTTTGACTCCGCCAGAAATGCAGCATCCGCCAAAATGAACCAGTTTTACCAGGAAGCGGTTTCCCGTGTAGGACTTGATAACGCCTCCATTTTCAAAGTATACCAGCAGATGCTGACGGAATCGGAATTCGTGGACTCTGTCCGTTCCATGATCCGCAGCCAGAGCATTAACGCAGAATCTGCCATTTCCCAGGCGGAAAAGAACTTCACCCAGATTTACAGTGCCGGAGCAGACGTATACATGCAGGCCCATATCGGCGACGTACAGGAAATTGCCCGCATCCTCCTTCGCACCCTCCGCCAGAAGAAGGCCATGTTTGCAGGAGACGAACCCTGCATTCTCTACGCCGACGACCTCACCCCCAGTGAAACCATCCAGATGGATACAGGAAAAATTCTCGGCTTCGTTACCAAAGAAGGCACCCCCACCTCCCACACCGCCATTCTGGCAAGAGCCCTGGGTGTCCCTGCCATCGTAGCCACCGGCACGGAAGTAGACGACTCCTATGACGGAAAAACCGCTGTCATCGATGGTTTCTCCGGCACCGTATATCTGGACCCCACCCCCGGCATTCTGGCAGTGATGAAAGAAAAGCAGGATCAGAGCATCCGTCTGAAAGACCTGCTGCAGCAGCTGAAAGGCCTCCCCAGTGAAACTGTGGACGGTCATCGGGTAGAAGTGGCAGCCAACGTGTCCTCTGCTTCCGACCTGGCAGCAGTACTGAAAAACGATGCCGAAGGCATCGGCCTTTTCCGCAGTGAATTCATCTACATGGGACGGGATACCCTCCCCAGCGAAGAAGAACAGTTTAACATTTATAAACTGGCCATCGAAACCATGGCAGGCAAAAGGGTCATCATCCGTACCCTGGATATTGGCGCAGATAAGGAAGCTTCCGCCTTCCACCTCCCCAAAGAAGAAAATCCCGCCCTGGGCATGCGGGCCATCCGCATCTGCCTGAAGCGCCCGGAAATTTTTAAAACCCAGCTCCGCGCCATCCTCCGGGCCAGCGCCTTCGGCAAGGCAGCCATCATGTTCCCCCTCATCACCTCTGTGTGGGAAGTATGGAAAGCCAAAGAAATCCTGGACGAAGTGAAAATGGAACTGGACAAGAAAGGCATTGCCTATGACCACCACATGGAAGTAGGCATTATGATAGAAACCCCGGCAGCCGCATTGATCAGCGACAAACTGGCTAAAGAAGTGGACTTCTTCTCCATCGGTACCAACGACCTTTCCCAGTACACCCTGGTAGTCGACAGGACAAGCCGCGTGCTCTCCGATTTCTTTAACCCCCATCATCCGGCAGTGCTGAAACTCATCCAGATGACCGTGGAAAATGCCCACAAGGAAGGCATTTGGGTAGGCATGTGCGGCGAACTGGGCTCCGACCTCTCCATCACCGAAACCTTCCTCCGCATGGGCGTAGACGAATTCTCCGTGGCCCCCTACTCCGTACTGCCCCTCAGGAAACAGATCCGCTCCATCGATTTGAGCAAGTAAATGATGAAATAAAAAAACTGTGCAGCTAAAATGGCAGCCATTTCTGCACAGTTTTTTTGCGTGGTTTTATTGAAAGGGATTATTAGGCGTAAAAAGGTTCTGAAGTTTAAGGCCCTTTGGGCCGGAGTGTTCTTAGGTTTGACAGCGGCTTTGCCGTGCACAGCGAACATGATTTGAAGGAGCAAAGCGACGCACAAATCATAGTGAGTCGTTTCCCCTTTAGGGGCTGAGGGTTGTGGTATCGCTCTTTCGGGCGATGAGTATAAAATCAGCGTTACGGGATTGCCTTCCCGCCCTTATCGTCATTCCGAGCCGCAGGCGAAGAATCTCGGTAAGAATCGCAAGTGACAAAAATGTCAATAAATACCAGTCGGCGGGAAGGCTGCCGTTTGGCAGTCAGGTTTGCGTAGAGTATCTTTTCGACTTGCAGCGTAGTGCACCCCTGCGCCACTTCGTGGCCCTCTTCGCCCCGCTGGGAAGCATGTCACTGGATTTTCAGGTCGCTTCGCTCCCCTACAAATCCAGTTCCTTGGCCACCTCAAGGGGACGCAAGGGGCGTTACGGGATTAGCCTTTGTGGCTCCAATGCTGCATGGCGAACAGCCATAGTCTCCTTCCACAGGCAGAAGTCCTGCAGAGGACTTCTGAGCCGGGCTATTATGTGAGCATAGCCTGCACACAAAGCGAACACCTTAAAGCCCGGCCAGCAGGTGGCGCCGTTAGGCGACGGAGGATAGGGGCGTCAGGTCTGCCAAGGAATTTTCGGACCTATCCTCAGGGCTATCGCCCAGCTCCATTCCGGTCGGGCAAACAAAAGGAAGGCCCTTTTATGGGCAGGCTAAGGGCCAACTTTGCCCGACTTGGCAATCCTATGCAGGATTGCCACCTGGGGAAGGAGCCTACGTTACGGGATGCGCCTTTGTTTATCCAGTGCCGCATGACGAACAGCCATAGCCTCCTTTCCCAGAAAGTGGGTGTCGCCGACAGGCGACGGAGGACAGGGGGGCATAGATTAGACAATAAAAATCAGAAATCAGACTGCGTTAGGTGCTAACCTTCCCATTCCCATTCACATTCACATTCCCATTGTCATTCTTTGCTATCGCTTAGAATGACGATGGGAATGTGAAGGAAAAACACACCAAGTACAGTAAGGCCCCAGAAACTAGAAGCTTAAGTATATACATCTATTAATCAAGCAACCCATTCAATTGCATAGCATTCAATATAATATATAAATAATTTTTCATAAGTAGTGACATTGCATACATTATATGCTATCATTTAAATAGAATATTTCCATTCGTTGAAAGGAGTTGACTATGAGACGAAAAATCGAATCCTTGAGCACCACATTTCTTTCTTTTTTGCGATCAGAAGCATCCGGCGGTGTCATTCTTCTGATATGCGCCATTCTGGCGGTCATCATGGCCAACTCTCCCTGGGGAAAGACCTATGAACATATCCTTCATACCCCCATAGCCATCGGATTTGGAGATTATTCCCTGAAAATGGGACTGCTCCACTGGGTGAATGACGGGCTCATGGCCATTTTCTTTTTCCTGGTAGGTTTGGAAATCAAGCGGGAATTCCTCTTCGGTGAGCTGAAGACGAAATCCGCCATGATTCTTCCGGTATGCGGCGCTTTAGGCGGCATGCTGGTGCCTGCCCTGTTCTACAGCCTTTTGAACTTCGGCTCCCCCACCGCCGGCGGCTGGGGCATCCCCATGGCCACGGACATTGCCTTTGCCCTGGGCATTATGACCATGGCAGCCAGAAGCGCGCCTCCGGGCCTCATCGTCTTCCTCACCGCCCTGGCCATTGTAGATGACCTGGGCGCCATCGTGGTGATTGCCCTCTTCTACAGCACCGACCTTGCCTGGTTTGCCCTCCTCTCCGGACTGGCTGCCCTGGCAGGCGCCTTCGTTTTAAACCGCATGAAAATCCGTTTCTTTCCGGCCTACCTTGTTCTGGGCCTCATTGCATGGTATTTCTTCCTCAAAGCAGGCATCCACCCCACTATTGCCGGCGTCATTCTGGGTTTCTCCATTCCCGCTGAAAAGAGCTGCAAAACATCCATGCTTCACCGCTGGGAAAAGAGACTTCATCCCTGGTCCGCCTACCTCATCATGCCTATCTTTGCTCTCTCCAATGCAGGCGTAGAAATCTCCCTGGCATCCCTGGACTTCTCCTCTCCCCTCCCCTGGGGCATTTTGGCCGGCCTCTTCCTTGGTAAGCCGGTGGGCATCTTCGGATCGGTCTATCTCCTTCATAAACTGGGAAATATAGACATCCCCGGAAAAGCTTCTCCCCGCGAGCTGGCAGCCACCGGCATGCTTGGCGGCATCGGTTTCACCATGTCCATTTTCATTGCCTCCATCGCCTTCACAGACCCGGCCCTCCTGAACCTGGCCAAATTCTCCATCCTCATGGCCTCCACCATTTCCGCTGCAGCAGGCACCCTGGTCTTCCTCACCACCGGCTCCAAATGCAAAGGCAAAGAAGCACTGCCCCTGTCGGATATGGAAAAAGTGTAAATTCGTTATAACGTCATAAAATCCCGACTCTCCTGAAAGAGCCGGGATTTTTGAATGCAGCGGCAGAATCATATCATCATCTACCTTATCCCTCCCATCCATGGCGGAAAGGGACTGCGTCCTAATTTAGGGAAGCACTGATTAATTCATAGAGTCTACTTTCATAAGAAATTTTATGCACTGCTTCGTCATGGGATTCCTTAAATAGCTCGCTATTCGCGTCATCCCATTCCTTGCATTGCATAAAATTTCAAGAATGAAAGCAGACACTGATTTAATCAGCGCTTCCCTAGCTTGCCTCCCCCATCTATGGGGGAGGGGGACCGCGCCAGCGGTGGAAGGGGCCCTGCTCTCCCATAGCGCAAGCACCATGGCGATGGGAGATTTCTCGACTCAGTGCTACAATTAAGAAAAAGCATTTGCCCTCATACCGACAGGCAGTTCCGCTCGAAATGACACAACGATGGGCACCATAGGGTCATTTCAAAAATTTTCAGGGAATCTTCCTTATACTTCCTTGAAAGAAATCCCTTCGGAAAGGAGGCTTTCTTCCGTAAGCACCCATTTCTTTCCTTTTACCCTATCCCCCAGCACTTCCTTGAAAAGCCGTTCTCCATAAATCACATCCGCCTTTTCCGTGAGAGTTTCCAGTTCTTTCCTGTTATGGAAACAGGTCACATGGCTGAGGCCCGGGCAGTGGTCTTCAGCCAGGGCAAGGGTTTTCCTGTACCAGGCTTCCGTTTCTTTCCGGTCCGCATAAAAAGCACGGATGACACTGCCCTTCTTCATTCCTTCTGCCATACCGGCTGTCACCACCGGGTCTCCCAGAATAAGAGCCTGCCCTTCTTCCTCTATTTCCTCATGGGAAAGGCAGATGGTATAGGGAATGCCCTGTTTTTCCTGTTCCATCACAAGAGGCAGGGCTGCCGTGGACGCAGCGGCATTGAGCATAGGCCTTACCCCCTGCCATTTATCCATGGTTTCTTCCTCCGGACAAATGACCGGCCGCCGGAAACGGGAAAGATTCTCTATGATTCTCTCTTTCCCCTTTCTGTCAATGCCGTTATAGGAGGAAGCGCCCCAGAGGAAGGTGACCGATTCTTCCTTCTCTCCTGCCTTTCCGGCCAGTACCTGCAGCGCTTCCGCCATGCCTTCGGTGCTGCTTCTCCTGCCATTGGAAGGAATATACACGGCCGGGATATGGCGGCTCTTCAATTCCTCAAGGATTTCATGGAAATCAAAGCCCAGGGCTTCGGGAATGACGGAGCTCATAAGGCAGCAGAGCTTTCCTTCACCCTTCTTTTCATAGTCTCCGGCGATTTGATCCACCAGAAGTTCCTTCCATCGGCGGGCGGCTTCCAGATTGCTGAAGCGGGACTTCTTCAAACGGAAGGAATCCACTTCCTCTTCAGCCACGGCAAAGCATTCCGTGCAGCCGCCGGCATCCACCAGAAAATTGTAAGTATCAAAAGGCTGCAGCAGATAGGCAATGCCTGCAAAGTCCGTCTGCACCGGCGGCAGCTCCCGTCCCGATGGGGAGAACCGCTTTCCCCGGTCCGGAATAGCTTCCAGCACTTCAGGCAGGTATGCAAAGGGATTTCTTTCCGGCGATACCAGGGCACCCCGCCAGAGCACCTCCACCGGAATTCCCGTCCTTTCGGATATGGAATGAATGACCGGTCCGAAGTCTTTTCCATAAATCTTTTCCAGACAGGACGTATAAATCACCACGCCGCCAATCCCCTGCAAAGCAGTTAGCGCTTCCAGCTTTCGGGCCAGCTTTTCCTCCCACCGGCCATTGGTATAATCCTCCAGCTCAAATTCACAGGTAAAATACCGATTGAGTTCGCCAAAAGGTGCAATAGCCAGATACACCCCCCGCAGACAGGCTGCCAAACCGATGGCCAGAAGGGCCAGGTCCTTCCTATCCAGAATCTTATTGGGAATCACCGCCACCGGCCCCTTGCTCTTCCGATGAACCGCCGGCTGTACCATGCAGGTTTCCGGCTGTACTTTTTCTTCTGTCATTTCAGTCCTCCTTTACACTCTTCTCACTGTAAAGGAAACAGGAGAAAATGACAAATTGGAAGATTCGATGGTTTTATTCAAGAAGATTGAACAAAAGGGGCAGTGAGAAATGTAAATCATTTTTCACTGCCTCTTTTTGCATTGTCTATTAGGGAAGCGCTGATTAAATCGTTATCGGATTTCATTCTTGTATTTTTATTCAATACGAGGAATAAGTCGACGAGAATAGCGAGCTATTTAAGGAGGCTTATGACGAAGTATTGAATAAAAATACTTATGAAATTCGATTCTGCGAATTAATCAGTACTTCCTTAGCCTTTAGAAATCAAAGGACGCAGAAATCACATAAGTTCTTGGCATATCAAGCATGAGTTTGCTTCCCTGCCCCGGCTGGAGTACCCAGTGGTCTTTATTGAATACGTTGTAGCAGGAAGCATTCCAGGTCACCGGTATACGGCCCATATGGCTCTTATAGCTGAAGAGAATATCAAAGGTGGTATACGAAGGAACCCGAAGCTCTTTTCTATTGTCTCCTGTAATCACGCCGTGGCCTGTATAATTGAGCCTGCCCATAATGGACATATCCTCATTGGGATGATAAGCAAGGCCAGCCACCGTGCTCCATTTAGCAGAGCTGTCGGTGGGCATGCCATCCTTCAAGCCTCCTTCCGTTTCCTGCTGACGGGCATGGAGGTATTCAAATCCTCCAAGGATTGTCCATTTGGGAGCCAGTTTACCGTCCACTGTGAAATCAATGCCTTTGTACCGATTTTTCCCGTTCATTTCATAATAAATACCATCGGTTTTATTCACATCAATGGCATTGGGCTGTTCCATATCAAAGTAAGCCAGTGTCGCCAATGCATCCTTCCATTTATACTTGAAACCGATTTCCTTCTGTGTAAGTTCCACCGGCTTCAGCCTTTCTCCTTCATTCACATAGCCGTCGTCTACAATCTGCCCTCTGGTTACGGCCTTAGAATAGGAACCATAAACAGTGAAACGGTCATTGGCAGCGTAGGAAGCGCCGAAGGTAGGAGACCAGTGGTCATCCTTTATGTTGTCAGAAGAACTGGCGCCTCTGTAATTGCCGTGACGCCTGTTGGCTGCCAGAAGAATATTCCATTTCCCCGATTTAATATCGTCCGTCAGATTGAGACCTGTGTCCATTTCCTGATACATGAAGGTATTTCCAAGTGTATTGGAAATGTCATAGTTGTACATGCTGGGTCTGTAGAAAATACCGGTATATATATTTCCATAAGCATGCGCTCCGGCCTTGTCTTTTCTCTTTGCATTGTAATGCTTCCGCCAGCTGCGGTCCACAGAAAGGGTAAAGGTATGCTCAAGGGCTCCGGTGTTAAAGAATGCTTTCAGCCCTGCCTGGCCGTACTTGTTTTCCATGAGGAAATGCTGGGACCACAGAGATGCACCCTTCAGATTTCCATACTGGTCAATCGGTATCTGGCTCCAATAGATGAAGCGGCGGATGGTTGTTTCATTCATGCCGGCATTGAGGAACCAGCTGAAATGGTCGTTGATTTTCTGTTCATGATTTAACGTCATAAGCCAGCCGTAATCAAACTGGTGCATAAAGTGCGGGTCATCATAGCTCTTATTGGCATCCGGCGCAGAAGGAATGCGGTCTCCCTTCGTATCTATCAGGAACCTTCTTTCTGCACCCCACAGACGGTCATCAAAGGATCCTACAAAGAAATTGGTATCGCTCTTTTCATTTTTATGCTCAATATCTACGAAAATATCCCGCCTTTTGCGGCTGGATCCGGTAATAGACATGCCGCCTTTATCATACTGCCCATAGACCCGGACGCCCCAGCTGCCATCTTTCCCAAGGCCGGTTCTGCTCACGTCTATATTTTCACCCCAGTCACCATAGCCGCTGTATGATTCGGTAAAACGGTTCAGGTTCACATCCGGCCTCTTGGTATACATGAAAACAGATACAGGCTGACCTCCATCAGGCCCGTTATAGGACTGTACAGAACCGGTCAGCGTTGCCGCCGGCCCCACTAATACGTCCATCCGGCCGATATAATTAGTCATGGGACCGGATGCCATAATAAAGAACCCCGGTACATTGTTCAAATACATGGCGGAGCCATTGGCAAGCATGCCGCGGACGGAGAAATCTGTTTTAATAGGGCTTGTCCCTATCCGAACAGAAGGCACATTGGCCAGCACTTCCTGCACCGAACCATTGGGCGGAGCAAACTGGTCCACTGCCTTCTGGGTAAAGCTGGCTGCTGTATAAGGGACCTTCATTACATCCTTATCCCCAAGAATGCCCACATGGGTTTCATCTCTCTCATAATTCCCCGGCAGCCAGTGACTTTCTTCTTCTTTACTAACAGATGTATCCACTCTGTATCGACTCCCATTCACTGTAATGGGGTTCAAATCATAAACCTGGGCCTCCACTGAGCTTCCCAGCCCCCATAAGCAGGCTGTAATAAACATGGATAATAATGCCCTTTTCCTGTTAATCATTTTTAACCTCCCCAACCGATTCAAAACCATTCCATTAAAGTTCTATTCACTTTAATTTTATAATTATTATTGTAGTATTAAATTAATAGTACGACAATTTTAAATAAATGAAATGAACATTCAAATTTTATGAATATTCCATTTGGTTATCTGAATTTATTTTGAACAATGGACTTATGTTTCAAAGTAATAAAAAGCTGTGAAAAAATGTTTATCATTTCTTCACAGTCCATTTTTCCTTGCCTTTATACCATAAAAAATGTGCAAAATAAGGATACACCACCTGCCTCCACGTCATCCCGAGCGGAGCTGAACCTGCTCAGAATTGACATAAGGAGCATCTGGTGTCTGATTTCCAGCCTTATTAGAAAATTCGAATAATTTCTTTCATATTCCCTCTTCTACTCCGCTATGCAGATATTCCTTCCCACCAGCGGTTCATAGACCAGGTGGATTTTCACGTGATAGATTTTTTCCAGAATCTCTTCCGTAATAACATCGCCGGCTTTCCCTACCACCAGTCTGTTGTCGCAGAAAACGCCCACCTGGCTGCCAAGATAAATGGCATGGTCCGGCATGTGGGTGGTCAGGATGACGGCGATTCCTTTTTCCGCCAGCTTTTCAATCATCTTGACCACCCGGTACTGGTTGCCGTAGTCCAGGTGGTTGGTAGGTTCGTCCATGATAATCATTTCCGGCTGCTGGATAATGGCTCTTGCGATGACAGCCTGGCGCTGCTGGCCGCCGGAAAGGGTGTTGAAGGAATGATTTCTGATTTCATAAATCCCCATTTCATTCATCACTTCATCACAGAGCTCATAGTCTTTGGCCGACGGTTTCCTGAAAAGCCCCAGATGGGGAGCCCTGCCCATGATAATATAGTCCCTTACGGTGAAAGAATAGGCGGTGTCCTGCATCTGCGGTACATAGCCGATTTTCCTTGTATATTCATCGGCATCATTTCGGGCATCCAGCCTTCGGCTTCCGTCTTCTATATAAATCTGCCCTGTTTCCGGTTTAAGAATGCCTATGAGGCAGCGAAGAAGGGTAGATTTCCCACAGCCGTTGGAGCCCAGAAGGGAAAATATTTCTCCCGGTCTGACGGTAAAGGAAACTTTTTTCCAGAGATAATAGGTTCCGTCATAGGTATAGGATAGATTTTCCGCAGTCAGTTTCATGATAAGGACAACCTCTGTTTCACAAGAAGGAAGAAATAGAAAGGTGCGCCGATAAGGCCTGTCAGTATGCTCAGGGGGATTTCTGATGTCATGGCAGCCCTTGACAGGGTGTCAATGACCAATAGGAAGAGGGCGCCAAGGAGGGCGGAAACCGGGAGCATTCTCTGGTTATTCGGTCCCACGATGAGGCGGGAGAAATGAGGAATCACCAGTCCCACCCAGCCGATGGTGCCGGACACACAGACGGAGCAGGCGGTCATGACAGTGGCGCAGAAAATGACGGCATACCGGAGCCAGCCGGAGCTTGAGGAAAGCATATGGGCCTCTTCTTCTGACAGGGTAAGGATATTCATCCGCCAGCGGATGAGCATCATGAAGATAATGCACAATGCGATGGGAATGCCGCTGTAGATAATATTTGTCCATACCACATTGGTCAGTGAGCCCAGCTGCCAGTAGGTAATAGCAGGAAGCTGGGTATCCGTGTCGGCCAGGTATTTAATAATGCCGATGAAGGAATTCATGAGCCCGCCTACAATAATGCCTGCCAGCACCAGCATGACGATGGAATTCTTACCGATAATCCGGGGTATGGACACGGCACAGGCCACAGCCAGAATACCGCCGGCAAAAGCACCTATCTGGATGCCCGCCTGGGAAATTCCAAGAAGGATGGCC
This sequence comes from uncultured Dialister sp., assembly GCF_937959425.1. Classification (GTDB taxonomy): domain Bacteria; phylum Bacillota; class Negativicutes; order Veillonellales; family Dialisteraceae; genus Dialister. The sequence continues at coordinate 43,590 of NZ_CALGPS010000104.1, read as the reverse complement.
AGAGATGCGCCTACACAGGCACCGGAAGACACGCCCAGCATATCCGGCGCCACCAGGGGATTTTTAAAAACACTCTGGTAGGACGCTCCGGAAAGGGCAAGAGCCGCTCCAATCATCACCGCCGCCAGCACCCGGGGAAGCCGGAGCGTGTAAATAACGCTGGCTGCCTGGGCCGGCCAGGTCTCTTCCAACGGGTGGATACCGTTTACCAGGATACGGACCACCTGCCCCGGTTCTATATAATACCTTCCCCAGCTGATACTGACTACAGACATAACTGCCAGAAGAAAAATAAGGATAAGAAATACCGCCGCATAGCCGCCGCCGGTCAGGCTGTTCCATTTCTTCATGCCTGCCTCCTCAGTCCAGCGGTTTGCTGTTCTTATTGGCTTCATCCGCAAAAATGAGGGCCAGGTCATCATCGGAAACATCAAGGTTCAGGAAATTCTTATAGAATGTCTTTGTTTCCTCTCTCATATGGATATCTTTGAAGATTTCCGGATGGAGGGTATGGGCAATCCATTTCATCATCAGCGGCGTTTCCACCCCCGGTGCATCCCAGCGGTAAAGCCCCATGGGCACCTTGTACACCCGATGGTTCTTCACTGCCTTCACAGTGGACCAGTCCTGTCCGGCAATCCGATTCTCATAGAGATCATCCGGTACGAATTTATCGAAGTTGGAAAGGAAAATAATATCCGGATCCATCCGGTACACCTCTTCCATGGGGATTTTCTTGTTGTTGGAATCCAGGGCTGCCTGCTCGATGGGATTATAGGCGCCTCCCATTTCCAGAGCCTGGTGCATGAAATTGTCATTTCCCTGAAGCCTCAGCTTCGACGTGCGGAGAAAAAGCACCGTAGGCTTGTCGGAAGCATCTACCTCCGCCTTATGGGCATTGATATCATTGTATGCATTATCGTAATAGGCATTCAGTTCCTGCGCTTTATCCTTCTTTCCCAAAACATCCCCAACAATAAGGAAACTCTTCTTCAGATTTTCCATATTATCGTTGTAAATCATAACCGGTGCAATGCCCAGCTGTTTCAATTTCTCCGCATCCTTTTCCTGGTACTGCCAGAGGATGCACGCATCAACGCCTGCATTCACCAGGCTTTCCGCATTGACGGAGAAATCGGAACCGATCATCTTTGTATCCGCCGTGCCGAAATGCTTATCCAGCCGTTCAAAGAGATGGCCTTTGTAAGCACTCATGGCAGAAGGATGGACGGCAGCAATACGTTCTGAACTGCCTCCGTCAAGAACATAGACAATAGATGCCCAGGGAATGGGGGTAATGGCGATTTTACTCACCTTCTCCGGCAGGGTCACCTGGTTTCCCTTAATATCCGTAATGGTCCTTGTGGAGGAAGCGGGCTTTGCTTTCTGGTTTCCACTGCCGCATCCGGAAATTCCTGCCGCCAACCCCACAAGGGCAGCTGCCGCAAGTACTGCCAATACCTTCTTTTTCCAATTCTTCATTTTCCCTTACTCCTCTCAGTAGAAATCACAAATTCTGAAGTTCTTCCCATAACGCATGGCCCATGACACCGCTGCCCGGCTTCACTGCCTTCCGGCCGGACAAAGCGCCCCAGGGAAATGGAATGAAATGCTTTCCCGGAAAGAAAGGCAAAAGCAGCGGATCCGCCACAATGACATCAGTCTCATCTCCCAGTTTTTTCAGGTCCTCATCCCTTTTAAAGCAGGTCACCCATTCCATTCCCGGCGCTTGTTCATACAGAGACCGGTCCTCGCCGGACCACTCATAGGCCCCCAGTACCAGGTGGGAAAAGCCCTCATGCCACAATGCATGGGCCGCTGCCATGGTGTGGACCGGGTCTCCTATGATGAGCACCTTTTCCTTTCTTGTATGGGGAAGGTCCATGTTATGTATTTTAAGGACCGCCCTGCCCTTTCCTGCAGAAACCAGATTTCTCACATGCTTCTGCCACATGGAAAAAGCGTGGCCTCCTACGGGGCAGGAAATCAGCACCGGTATGCCATACCGCTTTTTATACACCTCTGCCGCCGGAAGGCCGGCAGAAGACACCACCCACACAAGAGAGGGCCTCCCGGTCAATTCCTCCTGCCCGGAGAAGAGAGGCGTCAGCCCTTCCTCTCTCAGGAAATGGAGACATCCATCATACTGGTGGATATCACCGCAGAGAAGGGGACTGTATCCCAGGATGAGCACCGTCTTTTTCTCCCCGGTTTGGGAAAAAGAAGACTCTTCCGCCCATTTCCTTTCCGCCTCACTGACGCCCCAGAGGATATCGTGGAAGCCGTCTGCCTTAAAGAACATCCCCTTCTTCTTTGTTTCCTTCTCAATGGCTTCTACTGCCGCCTGTCTGTCCATGCCTATAAAAGAAGGTACCGCAGAACCGATAAGGGCAAAGCGGCGTATATTCGAATCATTCAGGAGTTCAGCCGTCTGCTTCTCTGTGGTCTCCTCCATACCGAAAACATAATCCTTCTCTTCCGTTTTCGTGTAGTATACCTGCTTTTGGTCTGCCATCATGTCCATATGGACCATGGAGCTTCGGCACCCTGCCGGCGTTACAAGGATATTGGCGCAGTTCCTGAACCGCAGCCAGTCTGAAATTCCTGCACAGTCCGCCACCGGCGGAGGAAGAAGCGGCGGCGATTCCAGCGGTCCTCCTTCATCGGGAGGAAGATGCTTCACAAAATCCTCCGCCTTTTCATATTCCTTTTCTGCCTTTCCCAAAGGGCCCCGGAAAAAACAGCGCACCACCTTCCCCGTCTCTCGGGAAAGGCTTTCCTCCAGATTTTTAAAATCCATGCGTATCAGGATATCGGGACAGGAAAGGTAGAAAATAATCACACGTACACCCTTCCTTTGGGAAACAGAACGAATTTCTTCCCGTATCCGTTCTTCCGCCGTCCCCAGCACATACTCCTCTTCCGTAAGCGGCACATAGGAAATCCGATTGAGCTTGTCCCTTTCTACCGCCAGCACATAGGCCTCCCGGATGCAGGGAATGGAACCGCCGCATACCAGCACCGTATCATTTCTTTTCCAGAATTCCGCCATGGGGAATCCCTTTTCCGTTACCTCTTCCGTTTCAATGGCAAGCATAGAATGAACCTCTTATTAATATATAATAGTTTAATACAACTGCTCTATTAAGTCTATATGAATTTTTCAAAGAGTTCAAATAGAATATCATGAACCGTTCCTTCGAAATCATTGAATAAAAAAGCCGGCAGCCGGAAATTTCCGGCTGCTGGCCTGTTCCTGTTTTATTTTATTTTTCCTGATTCAATACTTCACAGATTAATTTCATGGCAGGACTCATCCACTTGCTCTCTCGATAACCGAAGAACCCTTCAATAGGCGGGAAAGAATGATCTGTCTCCAGCTCCTCCAGTTCTCCCCGCTCCAGTTCCGCCTGCACCACAAACTCCGGAAGGAAACAGATGCCCACATCATTTACCGCCAGATTCTTGATGGTCTGTGTACTCCTAAGCTCTATCCGATTGCCGAGAGAAATATTTTTCTTCTTCATATACCCGTCAAACATACGGCGCAGGGACCCCTTCGGCGGCTGTACAATGGCGGAAAGAAGAGGATAATGCTGGTCGGCAGTGACAAAATCATTGTACTTCTGCCTCACTGCCGAAGACGCATAAAAGCTCAAGGGAAAACTTCCAAGCCTCTTCCTGGCCACCCCCAGGGCCGGGCCATAGTCAGGCGTATCATAAAAAAGGCCGATATCAATATCATCATTCTTCAAAGCAGAAAGGGTATTCCCGCTGTTCATGGACTGCAGAAGCAGATGCACATGGGGCGCCCGGGCATGGAACTCCTTGAGCCGGAAGGGCAGATAAAAACAGAGCAGCGACTCCGGCGCTCCGATGCGCAGATCCCCGGTACACTCCGTCAAATCCGTCTGGAAATTACTCATCTTATTTACAGACTGGATGACCTCCTCCACATAGGGCACCAGCTCCTCCCCCGCCTTCGTCAGCACCATGCGCCGCCCCACCTTCTCAAACAGCTTCACATGAAGATCCTTCTCCAGCTGCCCGATATGGAAGGTAATGGTAGACTGCGTATAATTCAGCCGCCTGGCCGCCTTGGAAAAACTGCCCTCATCCACAATGGCCTTAAACGTATTCAATATCTTTAAATCCATAATGCCCCTTTTCCGCACTGCCAACAAGAAATCATCTATACTTTCTTTTATTATAATAGAAAAATAAGAAATAACAAATAGGAAGCTAGGGAAGGGTAGTGGGCTAGTGGGACAGTGGGACAGTGGGATAGTAAGAAAGTGGGACAGTGAGCTGGTGGGCGGTTTTCCTATGGAGACGCAGCAGCGCCATGATGTGCTGTCATTTCGAGCGCAGCGAAGGAGAGCCCTGAAATCTCCCTGCTCCGTTGGCTGTTGTCCAGTCCGGCGCCCTTTCATTCCATTTTCCTAAGAAATATGACTATGCAAAAAAGGACGGAGGAAATTTCCTTCGTCCTTTGCATCATATTCTTATTTCAGCAGGTTGCCGTCTTCGAAGTAGTTGATTCTCATGGCTCTTCTGACTTTCTGGAGAGTACCGTCGGCTTTGGCTGCTGCTTTTTCTGTGCCGGCCTTAAGGATATCCACCACATCGTCCAGGTGCTGATCCCAGTACTGGCGGCGTTCACGGATAGGTGCCAGTTCTGCCTGCATCACGTTGTTGAGGAAGCGTTTGACTTTGACATCTCCCAGGCCGCCTCTGATATAGTGGGCTTTCATTTCGTCCAGATTTTTGTATTCCGGCAGGAATTCGGCGAAGTATTCATCCTTGCAGAAGGCATCCAGGTAGGTGAAGACAGGGTTGCCTTCCACGTGGCCGGGATCGTCTCTTCTAAGATGGGTGGGGTCGGTGAACATGGACATGACTTTCTTTTCAATGTCTTCCGGTTTTTCGCAGAGATAAATACAGTTACCGATGGACTTACTCATTTTGGCTTTGCCGTCAATGCCGGGAAGACGGAGGCTGGCCTTATTAGAAGCAAGAACGATTTCCGGTTCTACCAGTGTTTCGCCGTAGATATCATTGAATTTGCGGACGATTTCCCTGGTCTGTTCCAGCATAGGTTCCTGGTCTTCCCCTACGGGCACGGTGGTGGCGTCGAAGGCGGTGATGTCAGCAGCCTGGCTGACAGGATAGCAGAGGAAACCGGCAGGAATGCTGGCTTCAAAATGTTTCTGCTGGATTTCTGCTTTTACGGTTGGGTTTCTTTCCAGCCGGGAAACGGTGACCAGGTTCATGTAGTACATGGTCAGTTCCGGAAGCGCCGGTACCAGGGACTGGATGAAGATATTGGATTTATCGGGATCAATGCCTACAGAGAGGTAGTCCAGGGCTACCTGGAGCACATTCTTCCTTACTTTTTCAGGGTTGTCTGCATTGTCTGTGAGGGCCTGAGCATCGGCGATTTCAATGTAGACTTCGTCAAACTGACCGGAATTCTGGAGAGCGACTCTTTCCCGAAGGGATCCTACATAGTGGCCTACGTGAAGGTGTCCGGTGGGACGGTCGCCGGTTAAAATAATTTTTTTCATATAACACAACTCCTATCAATGAATGCATACTGTATTTATTTTATGCCTCACGGCAGGTTTTCGCAACCGATAAAAAAGCACAGGCAGAATGCCTGTGCCGGGTGTTTTATTCTACAGTAACCGATTTAGCCAGGTTCCGCGGCTTATCCACGTCGTTTCCTCTCTTTACGCTGGTGTAGTAGGCGAGAAGCTGCATGGGAATAACGGAAAGAATGGGAGCAATAAAGAAGTCCACTCTGGGGATACGGACGGTTTCGGTGGTATACTTGCCCAGTTCCTTGTCATCATCGTAGCCGATGCCAAGGACTTCAGCGCCCCGGGCTTTGACTTCCTGGATGTTGCTGTACATCTTGGAGCTGACAGAGTCCTGGGTAGCCACAGCAATAACCGGGGTGTCCGGTGTGATGAGTGCCAGGGTGCCGTGCTTGAGTTCGCCGGCTGCATAGGCTTCTGCATGAATGTAGGATACTTCTTTCAGTTTCAGTGCCCCTTCCATGGCAATGGCATAATCGATGGAACGGCCCAGATAGAAGATATCGCTGGCCTTGATAAGGCGGTCTGCCACTTCTGCCATATGGTCCTTTTCTTCCAGTACCTTTTCAATCTGTTTTGGCAGGTCTCTGAGTCCATCGGTGATTTTATGGATGAGATCCATGGAAATGGTGCCTCTGAGCTGTGCCATGTAAAGGGAAAGGAGCAGGAGTGCCACCAGCTGAGTAGTATAGGCTTTGGTGGAAGCTACAGCAATTTCCGGCCCTGCCAGGGTATAGACTACATTATCCGCTTCCCGGGCAATGGAGGAGCCGATGGAGTTGGTAACAGCCAGACTCTTGGCCCCATGCTTCTTGGCTTCCTTCAGCGCTTCCAGAGTATCGATGGTTTCGCCGGACTGGCTTACCACGATGCAGAGGGTATGGCTGGTGGTAAGAGGCTTGCTGTAACGGTATTCGGAAGCGATTTCTACAGCCACCGGAATCTTTACAAACCGTTCGATATAGTGTTTTGCCACCAGTCCTGCATGATAGGCAGTACCGCAGGCGGTGATAAGGATATTGTCGATATTGTCGAAGCATTCCTTTGTCCAGCCCAGGTCCGGGAAAGCAACAGAGCCGTCTTTGTTCAGATGAATCTGCACTGTATCGCGGACAGCTTTAGGCTGTTCAAAGATTTCTTTCAGCATGAAATGGGGATAACCGCCTTTTTCTGCCGCTTCTGCAGTCCAGGTCACCTTCTGAACCTTCTTTTCCACAGGTTTGCCATCCCTGTCATAGACAGCCACGCTGTCTTTCTTTACCACTGCCACTTCTTCATCATCCAGAATGTAGATATCCCGGGTATGATTGATGACAGCAGGAATGTCGGAGGCAATGAAGTTTTCCCCTTTGCCCAGGCCGATAATGAGGGGATTGTTCTTTTTGGTGCAGATAATGGTATCCGGATCTGCATCATCCATAATTACAAGACTGTAGGAGCCTTCAATAATGGCAAGCATTTTGCGGACAGTGGATAGAAAATCACCGTCATCCAGTTCTTCCAACAGATGAGCTACGATTTCTGTATCTGTTTCAGACTTGAAAACATGGCCTTTATCCATCAGTTTTTTCTTCAGAGTCAGGTAGTTTTCAATAATGCCGTTATGCACTACCACGAAATGATTGTGGCAGTCGCCATGGGGATGGGCATTCCTGTCAGAAGGTTTGCCATGGGTGGCCCAGCGGGTGTGGCCAATGCCGATATGTCCGTGAAGCGGATGCTCTTTCAGTACATTTTCCAAATTCACCAGGCGGCCCTGTTTCTTTTCGATGTTGATTTTTCCATTTTCATAGACAGCAATGCCTGCTGAGTCATATCCTCTGTATTCCAGGCGGCGAAGTCCGTCAATCAGAAACTCCGTGGCATTTCCACTGCCTACATAACCTACGATACCGCACATAAATGGTATTCCTCCTTGTATTCTTATCTGTATTGATAGAGTAAACTGTTATTCATAACTCAAAGCCCCATAAGGGTTATACATACGTTTTATATTATAACACATCAGGGCTGTTTTTGAAATTGAACAGGAAAGAGGCACCGGGATGGATTCCGGCGCCTCTGCCAATGTATTTTATCTTATTTTACATCTGTTGAATCACAGATTCAATACTTTGAACATCCTGCATATTGGCAATCCCTTCCACTGCTGCCGCCACGCCAATGGCCATGAGGGCAATAAGGAAAACCACCAGCAGCACATAGGGGGTCAGGGCAATGAGGAAAGATTTCCCCGGACGGAAACGGTAGTTTTCTCCAATGGCCGTCACATCCAGGTAGAAGGACCAGATGAAAACCACAAAACTGCCGATACCGGAAAGAACATCCGCCCCCATGACTGAAAGGAAAGTGAAAAATACGGAAAAAGCCATGGGCAGAGAAGCAGCCATGAACCCGGCTGTAATGCCCCGGGCAGTGCCCATACCGCCCCAGAAACCGGAAATATAGTCAATGACAGCACTGTGCACCAGAAGGGCTGCTCCCATGCAGAGAACCAGCATAAGGAACTGCACCACCAGCCCCGGCCCCTCCTGGAAAAGAGAAAGGGAAAGAAGGAAGACTACAAAGATCCATAAAATAAATCCTTCCTTCAATTTCTCCTCATTGGTGATTTCCCGCAGCGCCTGCCGGGGTGAAATGATGACAGCCATGGCCAGATCAAGTAAATGGTTCATACAATCCTCCTTATTTCACAGCAGGCACGGAAGCATCGGCCACCGACTTCTTGAAAGAATCAGCCAGAGCATCGGCAAAAATGCCGGCCATCGTTTTTGCCTCCCCGGACAGGATGTTTCTCAGGGATACGCCGCTGCCATAACTCTTTACAGGGATATTCTCGCTCTGTATGCCGCCGCTGGAGGCTGCATAGCTCAAAGCATCGTAATAGTTGCCCATGGCATCCACAAGCCCCAGGTCCTGGGCCTGTTTACCGGTCAGAATCCGGCCGTCCGCAATGGCACGCACTTTACTCTCATCCATTTTCCGTCCGTCAGCCACAGTCTGCACAAACTGGTTATAAATATCATCTACCATGGTCTGCACCATTTCCTTTTCCTCCCCTGTCATGGGGCGGTACATGGAAAGGATGTCCTTATGGGCACCGCTTTTAATCTTTTCATTTTTCACGCCCAGCTTGCCCATGAGGTCCTCCACATTGGTATAGTCCATATAAACGCCGATGCTGCCTGTAATGGTGGCAGGAGAAGCGAAAATATAATTTCCCTTGCTGGCCAGCCAGTAACCTGCAGAGGCGCACATGTCTCCCATGGAAATAATGATAGGTTTGCCGCTGCTTCGGATCTTATCCATTTCCTCTGCAATTTCCTGGGTAGCACCGGTGGATCCGCCGGGACTGTTGATACGGACCAGAATAGCCTTGGCCTCCGGATCCTTCCTGGCCGCCTGGAACTCCTTCATAATCTGTTCACTGGTAACGCCGCTGCTTCCGCTTAAAAGCGAATCCGTATCGGGACCTCCATAAATGGGCCCGTCAATGCGGATAACCGCCACATACCCCTGTTTCCGGCTTTCTACAGCACTGCCCTTCCAAAGAGAAGAAGTGCCCGCCACCAAGGCTGCAACGAGGAGAATGATGACTCCCACAAGCATATATTTCCTCTTGGCTTCTATGTTCATAAGTACCTCCTTTTTTTTGATAAGCACCAATCCAAACGATGAAATCAGTACTTCCCTTGATGAAATTATATCACACAGGAAAAGAATCCGTCTTTTTTCTGTACAGAGAAATTCATTTTTTGTCAAAGGAGCTCTTGAATTTATGTACCGTTTCATGTATAATAAGTCATACATGGCCGGTTAGTCAAACGGTTAAGACGCTGCGTTCTCAGCGCAGAGAGTATGGGTTCGAATCCCATACCGGTCACCATTGTAAAAGGAGCACTGAAAGGTGCTCCTTTTTTGTTACTTCTCCCGTATTGTTCCCTTTGCAGTTATTTCGCTTGCAGTATTTATGAAAACTGGGTAAAGGAACAGCCTCGGCAGAAATCATTCCCCAAAGTATAATGTCCCCGCCCATCGTCTTCTCTTTCCTTTCAGAATCCGATGACTGCGCTGGACCAGATGAAGCCTGCACCGAAAGCATCCAGCAGCACCTTGTCCCCTTTTTGGATATTTCCCTTTCTAAGGAAGCGCTGATTAAATCGTTATCGGATTTCATTCTTGTATTTTTATTCAATGCAAGGAATCAGTCGACGCGAATAGCGAGCTATTTAAGGAGACTGATGACGCAGCATTGGATAAAAATACATATGAAATTCGATTCTGCGAATTAATCAGTGCTTCCTTAAGGGCTTCGTCCAATGCGATTCCCACAGACGCAGGCCCTGTATTTCCCAGCCGGTCCAGTTCAATGGGAATCTTATCCATAGGAATCCCCATTTTTCCTGCTATGCAGCGGATAATGCGCAGATTGGCCTGGTGGAAGAGAAAAAGTGAAATTTCCTCCTTACTCAGCCCGGCCTTTTCAAGAGAACGGGCAGCCGTTTCCATCATGCGATGGACAGACCATTCAAATACCTTTTTCCCATCCATCCTCATATAGATTTCTTTATTACGAATAGCTTCTTCGGAAACAGGCTTCACCACACCGCCTGCAGGAATGTGAATACATTTCCAAAACCGTCCGTCCGTGCCCATATCAAAGGACAGAATCCCCATCCCTTCCGAAACCGGCCCTACCACCGCCGCAGAAGCACCATCGCCAAAAAGAATACATACGGACCGATCGCTCCAGTCCAGATGACGGGACAGCATTTCAGAAGAAATCACAAGTACATAATCCACCATGCCGGAAGATACCATTCCCCGGGCAACGATCAGTCCATGAATAAACCCGGCGCAGCCGGAAGAAATATCCATGGCACCGGTATGAGTAAGCCCCAGCTTTTCCTGAACGATACTTGCTGTAGAAGGAATAGGATAATCCGGCGTCCCTGTGGCTACCAGCATGAAACCTATCTTATCCCTTCCGACACCTGCCATTTCCAGCGCTTTCCTGCCGGCAGCCGCAGCCATATCCGATGCACTTTCTCCGTCTTCTGCTATATGTCTTGTATGAATCCCGGTTCTTGTTACAATCCATTCATCATTAGTATCCATCATGGCTGCCAGGTCATCATTTGTCACAATCCTTCCCGGTACATAACTGCCTGTCTGATTTTCTCCATAAAGCACCCCTTTGTAGCAATTTGTAAACTTTTGTATATTATTTCTGTTTACATATATAATCAGTATACACAGGTTAACCGGAAGCAGTCAATATGATTTCCTCTTTATTTTCCGGTGGAAATCCCCCGGTTCATTCAGTATAATGAGAGTAGATTCATGCATATTTCCAAGTCACTCATGCATTGATTTCATACACATCTGTTTGAAAGGAAGGTTATCACTATGCCGCTTGTTGGAACTACTGAAATGTTTAAGAAAGCCTACGAAGGTCATTACGCCATCGGTGCTTTCAATGTGAACAACATGGAAATCATCCAGGGCATTATGGAAGCTGCCAAGGAAGAGGAGTCTCCTGTCATTCTCCAGGCTTCGGAAGGTGCCCGTAAGTATGCAGGCCAGGAATATATCGTAGGCCTTGTGAAAATTGCCCTCCAGGATTATCCTGAAATCCCGACGGCCCTTCACCTTGACCATGGTTCTTCCTATGAAATCTGCAAAGCCTGCATTGACGGCGGATTCACTTCCGTCATGTATGACGGCTCCAAGCATCCTTTTGAAGAAAATGTGAGGATTACAAAGCAGATTGTCGAATATGCCCATGACAAAGGGGTAGTCGTAGAAGCGGAGCTGGGCCGTCTGGCCGGCGTAGAAGATCTGGTCAGCGTAGATGCCAAAGATGCCATTTTCACCGATCCCGACCAGGCCGCTGAATTCGTAGAAAAGACAGGCTGCGATTCCCTGGCCATTGCTATCGGTACCAGCCATGGCGCTTACAAGTACAAAGGTGACCCCTACCTGGACTATGAACGGCTGGAAAAAGTTGGCAGACTCCTGCCGAACTACCCCATCGTCCTTCACGGCGCCTCCACCGTCATTCCGGAATTTGTGGAAAAATGTAACATGTACGGCGGCAAAGTTCTCGGTGCCAAAGGTGTACCGGAAGATATGCTCCGCAAAGCTGCCACCATGGCCGTATGCAAGATCAATATCGACACCGATATCCGTCTGGCCATGACCAGTGCTATCCGGGAGGCCCTCTATAAAGATCCCTCCAACTTTGACCCCAGAAACTATCTGAAGCCGGCTAGAAATGCGGTAAAGGAAATGGTAAAGCATAAAATTGAAGCCGTTCTCGGCTCTGCCCATACCATTTAATACGGTTTGACCACTTCATGTGAATAAAAAGCCCCTGCGCTGATGATGCGCAGGGGCTTTTTGCATGAAATCAATTGAAATTGTAAGCCGTCACAATAGGTATTCTTCCAAGAGTGCTGTCCCGGAAACATTCATAAAAGGAAAGAAAAAGGAAGGAACCGGAAATATTATAAAGATTTCTGTATCCCCTTCCCTGGAGGGCCCGGATGGCATAGTAGCTTCTCTGCCCGCTGCGGCAGTGAAGGTACACCGGCTGGTCTTGAGGAATTTCATCCATCCTTTCCCTAAGTTCAGAGAGAGGAATGTTCAAGCTTCCCTTCAGATGCCCCCTTTCATATTCTCCTCTTTCTCTGACATCCACAATGCATGCTCCCTCTTCTACCAGTGCCCGGACCCGGGAAACAGGCACCTGCCTGTATACGCCTTGAAGAAGGTTCATACCCGCCATGCCTGCCAGATTGACCGCATCTTTGGCAGTGCCGGTAAGGGGCATGTAACAGAGCTCCACATCCCTGGCATCTTCCAGCGTGCCGCCTTTTGAAATCAGGGCCACTGCCACATCCACCCGTCTTTCAGCATCACCTTTGCTGATGCACTGGGCTCCCAGCAGTTTTCCTGTCACCTTTTCATAAATGAGTTTAAAAAAGAGAGGACAGGATCCAGGCATGATGCTCACCCGGTCGAAGGGAATCACCGTCACCGTATCACAGGGAATTCCTGCTGCCCTGGCAGTTTTCTCGTTTAGGCCGGTGGCGGCAGCGTGGTAATCAAAGACTTGAATAGAAAAGGAACCAATAACACCGGGATTTCTTAATGGGCTGCCGCAGATGGCAGACGCCGCCCGGCGGGCTTCCTGCTGGGCCGGCCCTGCCAGGGAGAGCTTTGTAAATCTGTGGGAAAGGGCATGGTGTACTTCCACCGCGTCGCCGGCGGCATAAATGAAGGGGTCCGACGTCCTTCCGGTGCTGTCCACCGCAATAGCTCCTGTTTCTCCCAGCTTAAGACCCGCCTTTTCCGCCAGCTCCGTGTCAGGACGGATACCGATGGCCAGGATGACCAAACCACAAGAAATTTCTCTGCCGGACATAAGGATCACTGAATGATCTGTCACTTCCTTCACACTGTCATTCAGGATGAGATTGACCTCATGGTCCATAAGTTCTTTGTGAAGAATCTGAACCATATCCTCGTCCAGGGGAAAGAGAATCTGGGAAGCCGCTTCGCATACCGTCACCGAAAGTCCCGCAGAAACCAGGTTCTCCGCCACCTCAATGCCGATGAAGCCGCCGCCGATAACCACAGCCCTTTGGCAGGAGGTTTCATCAATCCGCCATTTCAGACTGGCGATATCCTCCACATGACGGATAGTAAATACATGGGGCCCGTCCAGCCCCCTGAGGGAAGAGGGGCGAAGCGGCCTGGCACCGGGGCAGAGAATGAGCCTGTCGTAGGATTCCTCATATATTTCTCCTGTTTCCAGCTTTTTGACAGTGACCTTCTTCTCCTCCCTGTCAATTGCAATGACCTCTTCCCCCACCCTTGCATCTATATGGTACTGCTTACTGAATTTCTCCGGATTCATAAGGATAAGAGAGTCCATCTCCTTCACCATGCCGGAAAGATAAAAGGGCATGGCACAGTTGGAAAAGGAAACGTGACTGCTTTTTTCAATGATAATGATTTCCGCCTTTTCATCCAGCCGCCTCAGCCTGGCAGCTGCAGAGCCACCGCCGGCCACGCCGCCTACAATCACATATTTCATGAAGCACCACCGCCTATTTCTTCAATGCCGCCAGGGTGGCCAGCTTTGCACAGATGCCGATGATTTTTTTGCAGTTACGGGCCCGGTCTTTAGAATGGAACTCCGGATAGGCAATGCAGAGATCCCTGCATTCAATAGTGCCCAGCTCCTTGAAGCACTGGCGGATATAATCGCCATGGCGGGCGTAAATACCTGTTTCGGGGTGATTTAATTCATCCACCCTTTCCTCAAAGGAAGGTTTGGCATAGGGGTTCTTTCTCCCCTTTTCCGAGCCGATAACCACCATACCCGCATTCACTGCACCGCAGGTGTGGCCTGTAGCACCCATTCCAGCGCCGAATCCGGAAACAAGGCCTACAATGTCATGGGGATAGTCAGTAATCCCCAAGTCCAGGAACCCCTGGAGCACACATTCGCCGCAGTTCAGCCCGTGTTTAAAATGCTCCATGGCGTTAACCGATGCCTTCTCCGCCAATACTTCGATTTCCTCATCACTGTACTTCTTAGCCATCATACTCCTGCCTTTCCCGAAGAAAATCTTCGAAATCTATGCTTTATGCACAGGGAAATATATGGAATTTATTGATAGAAAAAGTTCGGGATATAACGTCCTTTAGACACGGAAGGGTCTTAGATTAAAAAGGCCTATTGGGTTGGGAATTTATCGGCGCCCCTCATCATGGAAGGAATCTGCTGCCTCTTTACTGCCGCACCAACTCTTCTTTTGCCGGATTCTTTATTTTTATTATATCATAGAATAAAAACATAGCTAAAAATGGGCAATAAAAAACACCGTCCCAAAGGGAAACGGTGTTTTCTTCTGCCAATTAAGCGTTTTTGGCTGCTTCGCAGATCTTGGTGAAGCCTGCAGGATCATTGATAGCCAGTTCGGACAGCATCTTACGGTTTACTTCGATGCCGGCTTTGGACAGGCCTGCAATGAGCTTGCTGTAGGTCAGGCCGTTCTGACGGGCAGCTGCATTGATACGAACGATCCAGAGCTTACGGAATTCTCTCTTCTTGGATCTGCGGTCTCTTCTTGCATAGTAGAGAGCCTTCATAACCAGTTCGTTAGCTTTTCTGAACTGGGTATGACGGGCACCTCTGTAGCCTTTAGCCAGTTTCAGAATTTTCTTATGTCTTGCATGGGCGGTTACGCCGCTTTTTACTCTTGCCATTCTCTAAATCCTCCTTATTAGCCGTTCGGAAGCAGTCTTGCTACACGTTTGTAATCAGATTTGGAAACCAGTGCTGCTTTTCTGAAGTTTCTCTTTCTCTTCGGGGACTTCTTTTCGAGAATGTGGCTCTTGAAAGCTTTATTTCTCTTGAACTGACCGGATCCGGTTTCGGTAAAACGTTTTGCCGCAGCGCGACGGGTTTTCATTTTCGGCATATCTGTCTCTCCTTTTTATGCTTTCGGGCCAATGACCATAGTCATATTACGCCCTTCTAATTTCGGTGGCTTTTCTCGAACAATGGAGTCACCGAGCTCTTTTGCAAAGCGATCGAGAACTTCCTGTCCCAGTTCGGGATGGCTCATTTCTCTTCCGCGGAACATAATGGTCACTTTGACCTTGTTTCCATCTCCGAGGAAACGCTGGGCATTTTTCAGTTTTACAAAGAAATCATGGTCTTCGATGTTCGGACGAAGCTTGACTTCCTTGATCTGGAATACCTTCTGTTTCTTCTTTGCTTCCTTATCACGTTTCTGCTGTTCGTATCTGTACTTGCCATAATTCATGATACGGCATACCGGTGGACGGCCGTTGGGCGCCACCTCGACGAGATCAAGTCCCTTATCTTCCGCAATGCGGATTGCTTCATGGAGTGTCATGATCCCCAGCTGTTCGTTTGTATCGCTGACTACACGGACTTCTCTAGCCCGAATCTGTTCATTGATACTAAGTTCTTTACCTATTCTTTTCACCTCCGAAAAAGGAATCATTGCAAGTAAAAGGCGGACAGCATACACCGTCCGCCCCGAGTTCATACGTAAACCTTAGTAGCCTGCGCCTTGTAAGGTGAGAAGCGGATGACTTCTGCTTGCAATCAATCACAGGATTAATAATACCTCATAGAGTTCAATCTGTCAAGTCATTTCGTAAAACGCGGTGAGCCAAGCCAATGGTGACTTCATTGAAATGAAGGACGCCAACGCCAACAAAAACAGCTACGCAGAGATGTTCTCTCCAGCGGGCAATACCGATTTTTCCACCTACATTCATACCGATAGCCATAAGCTTGACCTGCTCGATAGCGGATTCCATGGCGCCAAGGACGGAGCCATCTCCAACATGGGTATCAGAAATCACATGCTGCCTCTGGGCAGCCACAATGGCGGATTCGAAAATTTTGGGAAGAATATCCGTAAATTTTCCGCCAAAATTTACTGCTACGGAACGGATGCCCTGGGCTGCCAGTTTTTCCTTCAGCTCATTCTCATCTGCCCTTGTTTCCGACAAAGCCATGCGCACAGCAGCTCTTGCCACATCGGCGCTCTGAAAATCCCTCTGCATATCAGTATTCCCTGCTCTTAATTTCACGAATCAGGTTTGCAATGAACATGGGAACCATCATGGAGCCCCTGTCCCCTTCCTTGCGGCTTCTGATAGAAACGGTATGGGACTCAACTTCCTTGTCGCCTACGATGAGCATATAGGGAACCTTTTCCATCTGGGCCTTGCGGATCTTGTAGCCAAGGGTTTCGTTTGCTTCTTCCACTTCCACGCGGATGTTGGATTCGGAAAGGGTCTTTGCCACAGATTTTGCATATTCCAGGTGCTTTTCGGTAACCGGAATGACCTTAACCTGTACAGGAGCAATCCATGTGGGGAATGCGCCGCCAAAGTGTTCGATAAGGATGCCGATGAAACGTTCCAGAGAGCCGTAGCCTGCACGGTGCAGCATGACAGCTCTGTGTTTTTCGCCGTCTTCACCGACATAGTTGACATCAAACCTTTCCGGCAGCTGCATATCCATCTGGATGGTGCCGCACTGCCAGGTACGTCCCAGGGAGTCCTGTACGTGGAAATCAAGCTTCGGGCCGTAGAAAGCGCCGTCCCCTTCGTTAATCTGGTAGGGAACGCCGGTCTTTTCGATGGCTTCACGGAGAGCATTGGTGGAGATTTCCCACAGTTCATCGCTGCCCATGGAGTTTTCCGGACGGGTGGACAGTTCCACATGATATTCCAGGCCGAATACGCCGTACATCTTCTTGTACATGGCCATGCACTTGATAACCTCTTCCTTCATCTGGTCCTGGGTCATGAAGATATGGGCATCATCCTGGGTAAAGCACCGTACGCGGAAGAGACCGTGGAGAGCACCGCGGAGTTCGTGGCGATGAACCAGACCGAATTCACCGACTCTCATCGGCAGGTCCCTGTAGGAACGCTGCTGGGTCTTGAAATAAAGGATTCCGCCGGGGCAGTTCATCGGTTTGATGGCATAGTCTTCATCATCAATCTTGGTAAAGTACATATTTTCCTTGTAATGATCCCAGTGGCCGGACTGAATCCAGAGCTGCTTGGAAAGGATAACCGGTGTCATGATTTCCACATAACCGAATTCCTTGAACAGTTCTCTTTCATAGTCCATGAGCATATTTCTGAGAACCATTCCCTTTGGATGGAAGAAGGGGAATCCCGGACCTTCATCATGGAAGGAGAAGAGATCCAGCTGCTTACCCAGTTTTCTGTGGTCTCTCTTTTCCGCTTCAGCACGGACAAAGAGGAAATGATCCAGATCTTCTTTCTTGAAGAAGGCGGTAGCATAAATACGCTGGAGCATTTTGTTCTTGGAGTCACCGCGCCAGTAAGCGCCGGCAACTGTCATAATCTTGAATACTTTTACCTTGCCGGTGGAACGCATATGGGGGCCTGCGCAGAGGTCTGTAAAGTCGCCCTGTTCATACATGGAAATTTCAGCATCTTCCGGAAGATCATTGATAAGCATCACCTTGTAGTCCTGGCCCTTGTCCTGGAAGAACTTCAGTGCTTCGTCGCGGCTGACCACTTTTTTTACCAGGGGAATGTTTTCCTTGGCAATCTTAGCCATTTCCTTTTCAATGGCTGCGAAATCTTCCTGGCTGAATACATGGGCAGAATCCAGATCATAGTAGAACCCGTCATCAATAGCCGGTCCGATGGCAAACTTGGTGCCTGGGAACAGGTGCTGGATAGCCTGTGCCATTACATGGGAAGCGGTATGGCGCAGAGTAAAGAGACCTTCTTTATCTTCCTTTGTGAAGAATTCTACTTCTGCTCCGTCTACGATAGGATCACGAAGGTCTGTCAGTTCGCCATTCACCTTAGCCACAATGGCGTCTCTGCCAAGGCTGTTGGAAATGGCTTTGGCTGCGTCAGCAAGAGATACAGCAGATTCAAACTGTTTTTCCTTGCCGTCTTTGAGTTTGATTGTAATCATGCAAATCTTCCTTTCTTCTTTGTTTCC
This sequence comes from uncultured Dialister sp., assembly GCF_937959425.1. Classification (GTDB taxonomy): domain Bacteria; phylum Bacillota; class Negativicutes; order Veillonellales; family Dialisteraceae; genus Dialister. The sequence continues at coordinate 25,434 of NZ_CALGPS010000104.1, read as the reverse complement.
GGGCCGCTGGGAACGGTCATCAGGGAAACTAAGTCATAAAAAAACTTCCGTCCCACTAAGGGACGAAAGTTATCTTCCGCGGTTCCACCCAAATTAAAGCCATAGGCTTTACTCATAAGCTCGTAACGGCAGCCGGCCGGAAGGATTTCAATCCTTCTGTTCAGGAGCGGTAATCCATCCGTCATCATATCTGCTTGCACCAGCCGCAGACTCTCTTAAAAGATATTCGAATGCATCGTGTCTCCGTCATCACGTTTATGAACATACTATAGTACGGCCCGTGCCTTTTGTCAAGAAAATTTAATAAAAAATACGTCGCTATGGGTGCTATGGGTGAGCCCCGTGAAAAGTGAAGTTCTCCGGATCGGTTTGCAAAATCAAAAACAGCCAAAATTTTTGATTTTTTCTCCCTCCCCTGCCCTTAAAAATGCATATATTTTAATCTATGAGACTGGATTCTGAGTTTTTTCAGTTTCTATCGAACTCCCATTTATTTTTTATGGGCGTTTCTATAACTTAATAATTATAATTTACTATCTATATTATAGTATATAGTGCATTAATAGTGCTTATTTTTGTATTATTTTTCTATCAATTGGCAGGCTATAATCATGCCAGCAAATGCAAAGACCCGGGACTTTTCCCGGTGAGGGAAGATGGTACCTCTTCCCTCTTTAAGAGAAAGGACAATTTTATGGATACTCCTGCTATCAATATTTCCGATTTCCTGTCTGTGGGACAGAATGCCATGGCCACCAGGGTCATCTCACATGAAGACGCGGCAGACAACTATTCCAATGATTTTAAAAATCTTCTTGCCACACCCCGCCTCATTCACTGGGCCATCGACGCTTCCATTGAAGCCATTGACCCCTACCTTCCTGAAGAATACGCCAGTATCGGCCTTTCCATTAATTTCGTTCACACCGCTCCTTCCAGCCTGGGCATGACGGTCACCGTACACGCTTCCATCATTGCCATCACCGACAGGGATGTCACTCTTTCCATCAAGGCCTGGGATGAACAGGGTGAAATCGGGCATGGACTTTTAAAGCGTTCCATCGTTCTGAAGAAAACCGTGCTGGATAAAGCAGAAGAAAGGACAAGACTGCTCCTCATCCGTCAGGCAAACGAGCAGATCAGGAACATGAACATATGATGACATTACCGGATAATTTAACAGGCGCACTGATTCTTTCAGTGATTGATTTCTTCCTCAGCTTCATTTTTATTTCCTTCATCGGAGTGGTGCTCCACTTCTTTCCCCTTCTCAATAAGCTGGGAAGCATTTCTGAACGAAAGGACTGACTTTCATGGATTCTCTCATGAGCACCCTCTTAACAGAGCTTTTTTACCAGACCGGCCTTTCTGACCTGTCTCTGGGAAATCTTATCATGATTACCGCAGGCCTGGTACTGCTGTACCTGGGCATTGTAAAGAAATACGAACCCTTCCTGCTGGTGGGCATCGGTTTTTCCTGCATTGTGGCTAATGTGCCCGGTTCAACCCTCACTTCTGACGGCGGCCTTTTCTGGTATGCCTACCAGGGAGTGGAAAAACTCATCCTTCCTCCCCTCATTTTTCTGGGCGTAGGCGCCATGACGGACTTCGGCCCCATGATTGCCAATCCCAGCCTTGTCATCCTTGGTGCTGCTGCCCATCTGGGCATTTTCGTAGCCCTCATCGGAGCCCAGCTTCTGGGCTTCAACCTGGGAGAAGCTGCTTCCATCGGTATTATCGGCGGCGCCGACGGCCCCATGGCCATTTACACTACCATGAAACTGGCTCCCCACCTGCTGCCACAGATTTCCGTAGCTGCCTATTCCTATATGGCCCTCATGCCCCTCATCCAGCCGCCTATTATGAAGCTTCTCACCACGAAAGAAGAAAGAAACGTGATGATGAAACAGCCCCGCTTTGTATCCCGGCTTGAAAAAATCGCCTTTCCCATTGTCATGGCTTTCATAGTCAATCTGTTCCTGCCGCCGGTGGCACCGCTCATTACCATGCTTATGCTGGGAAATCTGCTCCGTGAGTGCCTGGCAGTGACCAAACTGGCAGAAACTGCTTCCAACGCCCTGCTGAACATTGTCACCCTGGTACTTACCGTAGCCATCGGCTCCACCATGGCAGCAGATACCTTTCTCACCGGAAGCACCATCCTCATCATCGCCCTTGGCCTTATCGCCTTTGCCTTCGGCACCGGCTCCGGCGTAGTTTGTGCCAAAATCATGAACCGTCTTTCCGGCGGACGGATTAACCCTCTTATCGGCTCTGCCGGTATCGCCTCCGTTCCCATTGCCGCCCGGGTATCCCACCTGGTGGGACAGAGAGAAAACAGAAGGATTTTCCTCCTCATGCATGCCATGGGGCCGAACCTTTCCGGCGTATTCGGTACCGCCATTTCCGGCGGCATTATGCTGGCTCTCCTGGCAAAATAATCAAATACATTGAAGATATAAAAAGCATTGAAGAAATAAACCATTTCCTCAATGCTTTTTGACTGCTATATTTCATAATAAATCATAGAGAACTTTCACCACATCCCGTGCGCTGTCAGGATGGACATCGCCGCAGGAGGCAGCCATCCGGCTCCTGACATCCGGATTTCTTAAAATACGGCGTGCCGTTTCCGCCAGTTCTCCTCTCTTCACCCATTCCGCACAGCCCTGCTTCTTCATGTGAAGGGCATTGGCCCTTTCCTGCCCGGGCAGCGTATTGACAAGAACCATGGGAAGGTGCATCACCATAGCTTCCGTACAGGTCAGAGCCCCCGGCTTGGTCACGAGGATTTCACTTCTGGCCATGATTTCAGCCACCTTATTGGTATAGCTGTGCAGCTCTACGGGATGGTGAAGTTTATCGGAAAGAGCCGCTACTTTTTCGTAAAGGTCGATATTTTTCCCGGTAATGACGATAAATTTGGAGATTTCCTCCACTTCATCGAGCCGGATAATATTATCCACCACATTTCCAAGCCCCAGACCGCCGCCCATCACAAGAACCGCTCCTTTTTCAAAAGGCTTCTTTTGGGCAGCCTTCTCATAAAAAGAGCGGCGTACCGGAATGCCGGTGACATGGATCATATAGCCCGGTACATCATAGCTCTCCATAAGTGTTTTTAAATCGGGAGTGGCCACGCAGAATCCATCCAGATGATGATCCACCCAGAGCTGATGAATATCAAAGTCCGTAATTACGCCAAGGAGGGGTACACTGATTTTCCCCTCTGCCTTCAACAGATCCGCTGCCCCTGCAGGAAAAGGATGGGTGAAAATCACGGCGTCCGGCTTCAGTGTGCTCACCAGATTTTTCATTCGCCTTTTAAAGGTGAGAGAAAGCATGTACTGGGATGCTTTCCCAAACTGGCTGTTTTGGGAATCGCTGTACAAATGGTCATACATGGAAGGAAATACATCGATCATTTTCAGATAGGTATCTTTAATGATGTGATCCACCGACAGTTTATTATTGGAAACGAAATCAAGAACGCTGACGGAGTCGGAGGGATGGGTAGACTGGATGGCCTCCGCAATGGCTCTGGCTGCCTGGCTGTGTCCGGTTCCTATGCTGGCTGTCAAAATAATAAACTTACGCGGTTTGTCCCACATGGCAGTACCCCTTTTCTTTACTCTACCCATAAATTATATCATAGCCGGCGGCAGGCGTGTACATTTCGATGAAAGAAAAGTAAGTCCCCAGCGGTATCAGTGCTTCCCTGACAACAATAAAAAAATACCTCCCGCAAAGGAGGTATTTTTTATTGTTGAAATCAGCGATTTCCCAGATGAGCATCGAACATGAAGAGCAGTCCTTCGCAGCCTTTAGCCTTTTCAAAGCCTGCCACATTGTCACGGGCATTCACTTCTTCTTCAATCTGTTCAGTAATAAACCACTGGAGGAATACTTCGGTTTCCAGGTCTCCTTCTTCACGAGCCATCTTGAAGAGGCTGCGGATGGATTCAGAAACCGCTTCTTCATGGGCCAGGGAATCCTTAGCCACATCCAGAGGATTGTCGTAATGTTTCTTTACACCCTCTACGGAGTCAAAGTCTACAACTCCATCTCTGTCTTCCACATAGGCAATGATTTTGAAAGCATGTTCTCTTTCTTCTTCATACTGCTTGTCCAGCCATTTAGCATAGCCGTTAAGAGCAAGGTTCTTCATGTCATGGGACATGGCGCGATATAAATAACCGGAAGCAAGTTCCATATTGATCTGCTGATTCAGTGCTTTTAAGAGTTTTTCAGATAATTTCATAAGAATCTCTCCTTTTCGTCCACACATTTTAGAGTTCATCATCGAACCCCTTCGATATTTATATTATAGCATAGAGATTTATCGAAGTAAAGGGAATTAAAAATATTTTTTATACACCCATCAACGGCTATGATATAAAAAACGCGGCATTCCTTTTTGAGAATGCCGCGTTTTACAATTTTATTTGACTTCTGCCGCTTTTTCCATGGCTTTTTCTGCTGCCTTGATGGTCTTTTCAATGTCTTCGTCACTGTGGGCATAGGACATGAAGAGTGTTTCAAAGGGAGAAGGTGCCAGATAGATGTGCTGGTCAAGCATGGAAAGGAACCAGGCTTTGAACCGGGCTGCATCGGCTTCACAGGCATCCTTATAGTTAAGGACATCTTTGTCGGAGAAGAAAATACCGAACATGGAACCGGACTGATGGCATACAAGAGGTACACCTGCTTTGTCCGCAGCCTGTTTCCAGCCTGCAAGGAGGTCTTTCGTTTTCTTTTCCAGAATTTTGTCGAAGTCCGGAATGGCCATCATCTGCTTCAGGGTTTCGATGCCTGCCGTTACTGCCAGGGGGTTCCCGGACAGGGTGCCTGCCTGATAAACAGAACCGTCAGGCGCAATGCAGTTCATAATTTCCCTTCTGCCGCCGTAAGCTGCTGCCGGAAGTCCGCCACCGATAATTTTGCCAAGGCAGGTCATATCGGGATGAATATGGTAACGGGCCTGGGCACCGTGGAAGGAGGTACGGAAGCCGCACATCACTTCATCGAAAATAAGGACGGTGCCGTGTTTTTCCGTTTCTTTGCGGAGGGTTTCCAGGAAACCTTCCACCGGCGGTACGCAGCACATATTGCCTGCTACCGGTTCCACAATGACAGCAGCGATTTCATCACCCTTTTCGTCCATCATCTTTGTAAAGGCAGGAATGTCGTTATAGGGAACTACCAGGGTGTCCTGGGCCGTTCCCTTTGTAACGCCTGCACTGTCAGGACTGCCGAAGGTGGCAGCGCCGGAGCCGGCTTTCACCAGAAGGCTGTCCCCATGACCATGGTAGCAGCCTTCAAATTTCAGGATTTTATCTCTTCCCGTATAGCCCCGGGCAGCTCTTAAGGCGCTCATGGTAGCTTCAGTACCGGAGTTGACCATACGCATTTTTTCAATGGAGGGATACACCTGGTGAATCAGTTCTGCGATTTCCGTCTCCATCAGTGTAGGAGCACCATAGCTGGTGCTTCTTTCCGCTGCTTTCTGGATGGCTTTAATCACCGCCGGATGGGCATGGCCCAGCACCATGGGCCCCCAGGAGCCTACGTAGTCAATGTACGTATTTCCGTCAATATCGGTAATATGGGAACCGTGGGCTTCCCTGATGAAGGGCGGCGGGCATCCCATGTGGGGATAGGAGCGGACAGGACTGTTCACTCCACCGGGCATGTATTTTCTTGCTTCTTCGAAGGCGACTTTGGACTTGGTAAGGTCGATCATTTCCCTGCCTCCTCCTTCATCCATTTAGCCACATCAGGAGCATGGTAGGAAATAATGATATCTGCGCCGGCCCGTTTCATGCAGAGGAGGGATTCCATAACGATTCTCTTCTCATCAATCCAGCCTTTGGCAGCCGCTGCTTTGACCATGGCATACTCGCCGGATACGTTGTAGGTAGCCACAGGACGGTTGATATGATCCCTTACCTGACGAACAATATCCAGATAAGCCAGGGCCGGTTTCACCATAATAATGTCGGCTCCTTCTTCCATATCCAAGTCCACTTCCTTCATGGCTTCCCGGCTGTTGGCAGGATCCATCTGGTAGCCTCTGCGGTCGCCGAACTGGGGAGCAGAGTCAGCTGCATCACGGAAGGGTCCGTAATAGCCGGAAGCGTATTTCACGGCATAGGACATAATGGATACATCGTGGAGATCATTGGCATCCAGTGTTTCGCGGATCTTTGCCACACGGCCGTCCATCATATCCGAGGGAGCCACAATGTCAGCGCCACATTCAGCCTGGGACAGTGCTACTTTAGCCAGAAGTTCCAGGGTGGGGTCGTTATCCACTTCATGGCCTTTCAGCTGACCGCAGTGGCCGCTCTTTGTGTACTGGCAGAGGCAGACATCCCCAACAATAACAAGGTCCGGCACCGCTTTCTTAATAGCGCGGATGGCACGCTGCACAGGGCTTGTCATATCCCAGGCAGAGGAGCCGATATCATCTTTATATTCAGGGAGTCCGAATACTTCCACTGCCGGAATGCCCAGCTTGTAAATTTCTTCTGCCACTTTAACCGCATTATCTACAGAAAGATGGTACTGTCCGGGCATACTGGGGATTTCTTCCTTAATATTGGTACCGGGAACAACGAAAATAGGATAGACGAAATCGTTCAGTTCCAGAGAGTTTTCTCTGACCATGGAGCGGATAGCTTCCGTTTTTCTCAATCTTCTTGGACGAAGTGTGTTTAATTTCATTTCTTTTCGACTCCTTTTTCAATTGCATTGACAAGGCCATCAATCGTATAGACATCAGAAATGATGGATGGTTCTAAATGATATTTACGGCATGTAGCAGCTGTAATAGGTCCGATGCACGCCAGTGTAACTCCCTCCAGAAGTTCCGTCTTTCCGTCGATCTGGTTCATGAGATTGTATACGGTGGAGGAACTGGTAAAGGTAATGATGTCGGCGCCGTGATTTTGGAGAACTTCCAGCAGCTCTTCCCGATGGGCCGTGTCCGGTTCGGTGCGATAGGCTTCCGCCACATCCACCCGGCACCCCAGATTCCGAAGCCCTTCAGGGAGGACGCTTCTGGCCACTTTGGCTCTGGGAATGAGAACCTTTTCATAGCCCTTCAGCAGAGGCTTCATCTCTGCCAGCAGGTTTTCAGCTTTGTATTCCTTCGGCACGCAGTCTGCATGGAGACCGTGACGGGTCAGCTGGCGGGCCGTAGCCGGTCCGATAGCACCGATTTTCATGTGCCCCAGGGCACGGGTATCCTTCCCCGATTCATAAAGGCGGCGGAAGAAAGAATCCACACCGTTCTGGCTGGTGAAGATAAGCCAGTCATACATTTCAAGACGATCCAGTGCTTCGTCCATGCCTTTGAAATCATCGGAAGGGCCTTTAATGGCAATGGTTGGAATTTCCATAGTCTCCGCACCCTTTTGGTCCAGCACATCCACCAGACGGGACGCCTGGCTCCGGGAGCGGGTGACGATAATCCGTTTTCCAAAGAGGGGCCGGTTATCAAACCAGCGCATTTCGCTGCGCAGATTAACCACATTTCCAACTACAAAGACTGCCGGCGGCTTGATCCCCATTTTTTTAACATCCTCTGCCGCCTTTCCAAGGGTAGTGGTATAGGTTTCCTGATAGGGACGGGTGCCCCAGCGCACAAAAGCGGCCGGTGTGTCGGCGCTTCTGCCGTATTTCATGAGCTGGGATGCAATGAGAGCAGTATGGCCTACGCCCATGAGGAAAATCAGGGTATCCACGCCGCCGGCCAGCTTATCCCAGTGAATGGAGGACTTATCCTTGGTAGGATCCTCATGGCCCGTAATCACCGCAAAGGAAGCGGCCACGCCGCGATGGGTGACCGGAATGCCTGCATAGGCGGGAGCCGCAATGGCACTGGTAATGCCTGGCACTTCTTCAAAATCAACGCCCGCTTCGCGGAGTACCTCGATTTCCTCTCCTCCTCTGCCAAAAACGAAAGGATCTCCGCCTTTGAGACGGGCCACAATCTTTCCTTCCTTTCCCTTTTTCGCCAGAAGAAGGCTGATTTCATGCTGCTTCATGGTATGGCAGCCGGCTTTCTTGCCTACATACACATATTCTGCATCCGGCCGGGCATAGCGAAGGAGCCGCCTGTCCGCCAGATAGTCACCTACGATGATATCCGCTTCTTCCAGGCACCGCTTCCCTTTCAGTGTCAGAAGTTCCGGATCTCCCGGGCCTGCGCCGATTAAATACACTTTCCCTTTTTTCATGAAAAATCTCCTCACTTCAATTATATTTTCTGCAGCTTTTCAAGAATGTCCCGTCCGCCTTCATCCAAAAGCCTGCCGGCTATATCGCTTCCCAGCTCTTCAGCTTTGGCAATGGAGCCTTCTGTCTTTCCGCGGTAAAGTTTCTTTCCATCAGGAGAAGCGATGAAAGCCTCCACCTGAATTCTGTCTTTCTCACCGGGCACGGCATAAATGCCTGCCGGCACCTTGCAGTCACCGCCTACCCTGGCCAGGAAGGCCCGTTCTGCACGAATGCAGGAAGCCACTTCATGATTGTGGAGGAAGGTCAGGAGTTCCAGCGTTTCCCTGTCATCACTTCTGGCTTCCACCGCCATGACTCCCTGTCCGGCAGCAGGAATGCTGTCTTCCGTAGAAATATAGGCGGTAATGCGCTCTGCCAGTCCCAGACGCTTCAATCCGGCAGCTGCCAGGATGACGGCATCAAAGTCTTCCTCATCCAGATGACGGAGACGGGTCTGCACATTGCCGCGAAGAGAACGGATTACAAGATCAGGCCGTTCATGAAGAAGCTGGGCCTGCCTGCGAAGACTGGAGGTGCCTACCCTGGCGCCGGAAGGGAGTTCCGCCAGAGATTTATATTTGTTGGAAACGAAGGCATCTCTTGGGTCTTCTCTTTTGGTGACCGCCGCAATGGTGAGTCCCTTGGGGCACTCTGCAGTCATATCCTTCAGGGAATGGACTGCAATATCTGCTTTTCCTTCCAGAAGAATCACTTCCAGTTCCTTGATAAAAAGCCCTTTGCCACCGATTTCCACCAGCGGGCGGTCAAGAATCTGGTCCCCCTTTGTGGTTACAGGAAGAAGCTCCACCACAAGTCCCGGATACTTCTCCTTCAAACGGTTTTCTACATAATGGGCCTGCCAGAGAGCCAGAAGGCTTTCTCTGGTGGCAATGGTGATTTTATTTTTCAAGTTCCTGCCCCTTTCTTACATCCAGCTTGAACAGGCGGGCTACGGCGGACTTATCTTCCGATTCCCATTCCGTACCGGCATATTCATTGAGGTGAATCATAGGTTCGCGCAGAATCTTACGCACAATCATGTGGGTCATGTGGGAAAGGACCTTAATGTCCTCATCCGTCAGTCCTTCGATTTTCGCCAGACCATGGCGGAGCTCCCTCTGCCTGATTTCTTCTGCTTTGTCGGACAGGGAAACCATGACAGGACGGGTGCTCAGGTATTTGAACCGGTCTTCAATAGATTGGATTTCTTCCTGTACGATCACTTCAGCCCGCTGTGCTTCCTCTTTGCGGAAGCGGATGTTATTGGCCACGATTTCCTGCAGATCGTCGATGTTATAGAGGGTCACGTTGCGGATACTGCCTACTTCCGGTTCAATGTCGCAGGGCACTGCAATATCAATGGCCACCAGCGGGCGGTTTCCACGGCGCATCATGAGATTTCTAACATCCCAGGCCTTTACAATGTACTGGGATGCACCGGTGGCAGTAACGATAATATCCACATCATCTGCATGGGACAGGGCACTGTGGAAAGGAACGGCCTCACCATGAATCTTTGCAGCCAAATCTTCCGCCTTATCCATGTGGCGGTTGGTTACAATCACCTTTTTAAGCCCTTTGCCCATGAGGTTCTTCACAAGAAGTTCTGCTGCTTCGCCGGCGCCGAATACCATGGCTGTCCGGTCATCCAGACCTCCCAGGATTTTTTCAGCCAGCTTTACCGCTGCATAGCTCACAGACACGGCGCTGTAGGAAATACGGGTTTCCGTGCGTACCCTTTTACCGGTAGTAATAGCCCGATGGAAAAGGGTGTTCAGAATGGTCTTTGTAGCCTTCTCAGAAAGAGCCATGGTGTAGGCCGTCTTGATCTGGTTTAAAATCTGGCTTTCGCCAATCACCATGGAGTCCAGCCCCGATGCCACCTCAAAGAGATGACGGATGCAGGCTTCTCCTTCAAAATAGAAGAAATACTCCTTCTTTGCCTCACTGTTTCCGGAAAGGGCAAGGAAGAATTTTTCCAGTGTTTTTTTAGCACTCGCATCCTTTAATACTGCATAAATTTCGGTTCTGTTGCAGGTGGAAAGAACCACCGCCTCCTCAATGCCTTCCTCTCCATCCAGATGGCGGAGACCACTTCTGGCACTTTCCTCGGAAATCGCAAACTGTTCCCTTATATCTACGGAAACCGTTTTATGATTCAGACCTAATACAACCAACTGCATGACGCACACGCTCCTCTGCTTCGTCTAATTTCCCTGAAATCACAAGATTCATAATCTCATCATCAAAAACAACATGCCAAAAATTTTCCCGCAATCTGCTTTCGCCGACCTCTTTCTTCAGCTCCATCCGGAGCTCTGCCACCCGGTCCAGCCAGGCACCAAAAGAAGGAGGAATCTTTCCCTTCAGCCAATTCTTCACATATTTTGCCATGGCCGGTGAACGGCCATCAGTGGAAACGGCAAAGTGAATCCCCCCTGTTTCAAAGGCAGCCGGAAGCGAACAGTTTCCAAGGGACGGGAAATCCGCTGCATTATATAAGAAAGACCTTTGGAGAGATTCCTGATGAACCTCTTCCGCCACGTTCCTGATGCCGCAGGCAGTCACCACAAATCGATACTCTCGGGTATCCCCCTGCCGGTACATAGCCTTCTTCCAGAAAATACGCTTTTCCCTGAAGTACTGTTCAAGCTCCACGCAGATTTCCGGAGAAAGAACAGTCACCTCTGCGCCTTCCAAAAGAAGCTTCCTTACCTTTCGGAGAGCAATATGCCCTCCCCCAATCACCAGACAGGGAACCCCCTTCATATGCAGATTGACAGGATACAAAAAGAAACCTCCCATATAAATGAACTGCAGAATAAGAAAAATGCTATCTTATACCACAATTAAAATTGTAACACTCTAACAGTCCAGTGACAACAAAAGCAGGGCTTTAAAAGAGAGTTCTAATGCTGGTATATAAAATAATAATTTTATCTCATTCTTATTGCATTTAATTATAAAGTTTCATACACTTCCCATTTATGATTGAGCATTTCTAGGGAAGCGCTGATTAAATCACTGTCTGCTTTTATTCTTGAATTTTTATGCAATGTAAGGAATAGGACGACGCGAATAGCGAACTATTTAAGGAGTCCTATGACGAAGCAGTGCATAAAAATTCTTATAAAAGCAGACTCTATGAATTAATCAGTGCTTCCCTAATATATGTGCAGGACTGGAGAAGGGCAGATTATCCTGTATTCGCCGGGATAGCGATATCCTCACAGGGCACATCCTCATCAACCATGGGACGATGGCCTGCACCTGCCCTGCTATTTTTCAGTCTCCGGTGAAGGTTCTCCCACCCCCTGCACAGTTCAGCAGAATTCCCTGTCCTTCTTACCATCCTTCGTAAATCATGGTTTTTACAGGCTCAAAGCTTTTCCTGTGAATAGGTGTAATGCCAAGCCGGTGAAGGGCCTCGATGTGTTCTGCCGTGCCGTACCCTTTGTTTTGGGAAAAGCCATAGCCGGGATATTTTTTATCATACTCATCCATAAGGTGATCCCTGTATACCTTGGCTGCTATGGAGGCGGCGGCCACCGAAGCACTCCTGGCATCGCCATGAACCATGGATACCGTAGGAAATGGAAAATGAAGAGGCATAGCATCTACAATAACCGCATCAGGCTTTACATGAAGATTTCTTACAGCCTGGTACATGGCCGTCATGGTTGCCTGATAAATATTCAATGCATCAATTTCCTCCGGCGGCAGACTGACAATGGACACATCCACCGCTTCCTTATGAATCTTTTCTGCCAGTATTTCTCTGTGCTTCGGCGTTACCTTTTTGGAATCATTCAAACCTTCCGCAAACCAGTGGGGCTTCAATATCACCGCTGCCACGGTTACCGGACCGGCCAGGGGGCCTCTTCCCACTTCATCAATCCCTGCCACATAGGTAAGTCCCCGCTTGTAGAATTCACTTTCCACCTCATAAAGAGATTCTACCCGCAGCCTTTCCCTGCTTTCCCGCTCCAGACGGCGCATATAGGAAGAAACAAGCTGCTGCACCCCTTTACGGGAATCTGCCAGGATTTCCTTCATGACTTCGTCCGGCACATCATCCTGCCTTAGGATATCCCTGATTTCTGCGATTTTCATGGTCAGTCCTCCGCCGGCACCGGATCCAGGGTGATTCTTCCCAGCTTGCCGCTTCTGAAATCATGGAGCACCGCCGTTTCCGCCCGGTCATAGTCGATGGCACCGCCGGGAAGAAGGCATCCCCTTCTCCGTCCTGCCGCTTCCAGCAGCAGCTGGGGATCCTGGTGCACATCTTCAATGCGGTACACATCCATCAAAACCTGGGGTTCCGTCTCCGCCAGAGAAGACAGAAGAACCGGCACCACCTCATCGGGATTGAATACATCACCTGCAATGGCTCCGGTAGCTGCCAGACGAAGGGCTGCCGTCTGGTCATCAAACTTAGGCCACAAAACCCCCGGCGTATCCAAAAGGTCCAGCCCTTCCGAAAGGCGGACCCACTGCTTGCCTCTGGTATGACCTGGTGTATTGGCTGTTCTGGCCGCCGCTGTCCCTGCCAGAAAATTGATAAGGGACGACTTCCCTACGTTGGGAATGCCAAGAATCATAAGTCTTACGGACCGGTTCTTCAGTCCCTTTTTATACCATTTATCAAGAATCGGTTTTGCTGTTTCCCGAATGAGAGACAGCAGCTTCTTCTTATTTTTGCCATTTCCCACGCTCATGGGAACTACAGGGATCTTCCTCTTTTTATAAAAAGAAACCCACTGATCTGTTTTCTTAGGATCTGCCAGATCCGCTTTATTCAGAATGACGATACGGGGCTTTCCCTTTACCAGTTCTTCCACCATAGGATTGGCACTGGATGCAGGAATCCTGGCATCCAGCAGTTCTGCTACCACATCCACCGCCTTCAGATGATCCTCAATCATTCTCTTCGTTTTGGTCATGTGGCCAGGGAACCATTGAATTAACATATGCACCTCCCGGTATACCCATCCCGGGTTACCTATACGAGTACCATTTTAACATAAATTAAAGAAATTGGATATATTGGGAAAAAATGAGACGTAAAAAGCACCGCAGAAACTGCGATGCTTTACTTTCTTTTACAGAACATGCTTGATGATGAGATAGACCAGCGCTCCCACTGCTGCGGTGCAGGGGATAGTCATAATCCATGCGGACACCATCTGGTAGGCCACGCTCCAGTGAACGGCACGGAAACGGGTAGCCCAGCCCACACCCATAATGGATCCTGTCACCACGTGGGTGGTGGATACGGGAAGATGGAGCATGGTGGCAGAGAAAATGGTAATGGCGCTGTTCAGATCCGCTGCCAGACCATTCACAGGCTGCATGCGGAAAATCTTATTTCCTACGGTACGGATAATCCGCCAGCCCCCTACAGAGGTTCCCAGGGACATAGCCATCGCACAGGCCACCTTCACTTCCCAGGGTACTTCCAGCTGACCGATATAGCCGCCGGAAAGAAGGGCCAGGGTAATAATGCCCATGGATTTCTGCGCATCGTTGGAGCCATGGGAAAAGGCCATGAGGGCGGCAGATGCCATCTGGATATGGGTAGCCACGTAATTCACCCTGGATTTCCCCACATTCCTGAAAGCAATGTACAGGATGGTCATCATAATATAGCCTGTAATGAGGGCACAGACCGGAGAAAGCACAAGGCCGATGACGATAGTAAGCACTCCTGCCAGATGAATAGCGCCGGTACCGTATGAAATGATGACAGCGCCGATAACCCCACCGATGAGAGCATGGGAGGAACTGGAAGGCATGCCGATACGCCAGGTGAAAAGGTTCCAGATAATGGCAGAGGCCAGGGCCGAAGAAAGCACCACTGAATCCACCATATGGGGAGAAGTCACGATTTCCCCGCCGATGGTCTTGGCCACGCCTGTGGAAATCATGGCGCCTACAAAGTTCAGAACAGCTGACATGATAATAGCCACTTTAGGGCTTAATGCACGGGTGGCCACGCAGGTAGCAATGGCATTGGCAGTATCATGAAACCCGTTGATGAAATCAAAACAAAGCGCCAGAATAACGACGACGGCTATGATGTAGATATCAGGCATATTTCATGACCACCTCTTTAATCAGGTTGCCTACCCTTTCTGTCCGGTTAGCCGTATCTTCCATGGCCTCCATGATTTCCTTCCAGCGGATGATTTCCATCACCTCATGGGTACCGTCAAAAAGGTCAGAAATGGCGTTTCTGTAAATTTCATCTCCTTCACTTTCAAGGGCATTGATTTTTCTTGTCCGTTCGCTGATTTCCGTCTCATTCTTGTCAATATCCTTCAGCAGACGAAAAAGCACAATCAGTTCCGAAGACATTTCCACAAGGATGTCTGCCATCCTGAGCGGCAGTTTAGAGCCGATACCTGCATGATACAGCTTCAGGGACATCACCACATCCTGGATATCATCCACACAGTCATCCAAGGTGGTGGTAAGAAGAAAGAAATCTTCCCTGTCAATAGGTGTGATAAACACGTGGCGCATTTTTGCTGAAATCTCATGAGTCACCTTATCGGCAGAATGCTCCAGATTCTTTACGTCCTTTACGTACCTCTCCAGCTTAGCCGGATCCTGCAGCACCTCCCGTGCCATTTGTGTCCCTTTGTGGAAATACTCTGCATTGGTAACAAGAAAATCAAAAAACTCTTCGTGCTTGTTGACAAGACTAAACATGGTGTCCTCCATAAAAAACGCACAAACTGTTAAGTTTATGGTACCGCATGAATGTAAAGAGAATGTAAAGTTTGTAAAAAAAGATATAATCACATGTTTCTTTTTCTTATTATGAAATATTTTTTATGATTTTGAAATAGGGCAGACGGATTAGATTTCCATGAGGAACAGCAAAATCACCGGCCCACTTCCCTTCTTTCTGCTTCTCTTCATGTTTTATATATGCTCAAAATATTTATTTCACTATGTTGTAATTGTTAAGTTGAATCAGCATAAATTCTGACATTTGACTTTTCTCTTTAATATGCCTATACTGAAGCTGTATGCAGGCAAATGCAAAAAATGATTCAATATCCTGCGATTAAAAAAGGAGGATTTATTATGGATGAAGCAAAAGTATTAGAAGAAATGAAAAGACTGAAAGGCACACAGACCGAAAAGAACCTGCGTGCTGCCTATGCCGGAGAATCCCAGGCTCATGTAAAATATAACCTTTTCGCCAACGAAGCAGAAAAGGATCCGGAATGCTCCCGCCAGATTGCAGACCTTTTCCGCGAAACTGCAAATAACGAAAGAGCTCATGCAAAAATCTGGTTCTGGCTGGTTGGGGACCTGAAGAAGACCACCGCTGAACACCTGAAGATGGCTGCTGAAGGCGAACATGGTGAATGGACCTCCATGTATCCGGAATTTGCTGAAACCGCTAAAAAAGAAGGTTTCCCCCAGATTGCTTTCCTTTTCTCCAAAGTGGGCGAAATCGAAAAGTCTCATGAAGCACGGTATAAACTGCTCCTCGCCAATGTAGAAAACGGCCAGGTATTCAAGAAGGGTGAAAAGAAACTGTGGATGTGCGCTAACTGCGGCTACACCGTAGAATCCGTAGAAGCTCCGCAGGAATGCCCGGTATGCGGCCATCCGAGAAGCTTCTTTGCCATCAAAGCTGAAAACTATTAATTTCACAAATCAAAAAGGACAGCCCGCGGGCTGTCCTTTTTATTATTCTACAGAAACCAGTTCGATTTTGAAGTTCAGTTCTTTTCCTGCCATTTCATGGTTGGCATCAAAGGTAATGGTAGTTTCTGTCTTGGCCGTTACCTTGACCGGGAAACGCTGGCCCATGGGATCTGTCAATACCACTCTGGCCCCTACAGGCAGCTCGGAAGAACCGGGCATCTGGTCCATGTTGATTGTGAGAATATTCCGTTCATCCGGCATGCCATAAGCTTCTTCCGGCATAAGGTGGATATTTTTGATTTCTCCCACTGCCATATTCTTCACTGCTTCGTCGAAGCCTTTAATCATCTGGCCGGCGCCGCAGATGAATTCCAGCGGTTCTCCCCGGTCATAGGAAGAATCAAATTTCGTGCCGTCATTAAAGGTGCCTTCATAGTGAACGCGGCATTTCTTATTTTCGTTGCTCATACATAACTCCATTCCGGAAAAGTACTGTCATACTTCCCTAAACAATCCCATCAACGGGTAAATACTGCCATTAAGGAAGCGCTGATTAAATTGTTATCGGATTTCATTCTTGTATTTTTATTCAATGCAAGGAATCGGTCGACGCGAATAGCGAGCTATTTAAGGAGACTGATGACGCAGTATTGGATAAAAATACATATGAAATTCGATTCTGCGAATTAATCAGTGCTTCCTTAATTATATCATGAATGGAAAAGGACCGCGAGGAACCGGATTCTCCATTTCCTCCCCTGCTATGATAAAATAAAGTTATGAATAGAAGGGAGCAACAGGATGAAACAGAAATCAATCGGAATCATTGCGGAATGGAACCCCTTTCACCGGGGACACGAAGCCATGGTACAGGAGGTACGGGCCCGTTTTGACAATGCCTTTATTATGGCAGTCATGAGCGGCCCTTTCGTACAGCGGGGAGAGCCTGCCCTCTTTGACAGCTGGACCAGGGCCAGATGGGCGGCGGAAAGGGGTGTAGATGCGGTTTTTGCCCTGCCGGTGCTCTATGCACTGCAGAGTGCCGATCATTTTGCATCCTTTGGAGTAAAGCTTCTTGTCTCCATGGGTGCGAAAGTCATTTCCTTCGGTACGGAAAGTCTCGATGAAGATGATCTCTGGGAGGCTGCCTCCTTTTCCCTCACTGATACCCATCAAAAGGCATTCCACAAGTCCTTAAAAGAAGGACTTTCCTATGCAAGGGCTTCCTACGAAGCCATGAAAAGCCATTCTCCCTTCCTGGCAGATGAACTGTCCAAACCAAACAATCTCCTGGGATTCCGGTATGCAGAAGCAATCCTCAGAAATCATTTTCCCATGGAAATCTATGTGGTGCACCGGGACATGGACCATAATATTTCCGCCTCCGAGACAAGGAAAGATCTTTTACTTCGGGGAGACGGCAGCCTCCTCCCCTCCCGAAGCGCCGTTGAAGCGGAGTCCCTCATGAAGTCCGGTCACTTCACCGACTTTTCCCGCTTTGAGGACGCCTGCCTCCTCCATGCCCGTCTTCTTTCTGAAAAAGAGCTTTCAGAAACCGGCCTTTTCACAGAGGGACTGGAGCACAAATGGTTTAAAGAAATGGGAAATACCGATTATAAAACCATGCTTTCTGCTATTAAGAGCAAACGCTATCTTTACAGCCGCCTGAAACGGCTGGGAGCCCAGCTCCTTCTCTCCGGAAGAGGCTCCTCCCCCTTTACCGCCCCTCCTCCGCCATCCTATGCCCGCCTCCTTGCCCTCAGGCGGGAAAAAAGCAGCGCTTTGCGGAATATTTCCCTTCCTGTCATTACCAGTATGGCCAGGGCCATGAAGGAGGCCGGTGAATCCACCCGCCTTTCCCTTGCCATGGACATCCGCGCCGGTGACGTGCAGGCCTGGTGCCAGGCATCCCCCCGGTTCCGAGACGGAAGGCAGGAATTTTATCATTCGCCGGTGATTGTGGATTAAGGAATCCCGGCCAGCGGCATAATATGATTCTGCTAAGCATAAGAAAAGAGACGCTCTTCGATTTTGAAGAGCGCCTCTTTTCTTATGCTTTTCTGTATTTATCCACAAAATGACCGATCCGTTTCAGCGCTTCCGCCAGGTTTTCACGGCTGGCGGCGTAGGAGATACGGATGTGGTTCTTTCCCTGGGGGCCGAAGCAGGTGCCGGGGACTACGCCTACTTTTTCTTCTTTCAGAAGCCTGTCGGCGAATTCTTCATCATCCATGCCGGTGATGCTGATGTCCGGGAAAATGTAGAAGGCACCTTTAGGCTTGAAAACAGAAAGACCGATTTTCTTTAAGCCTTCATACACCATGTCCCTGCGGGCTGCATATTCATCGTACATGGCTTTTACATCATCGTCGCAGTATTTGAGGGCAGCAATGGCGCCGTACTGGCTGGTCACGCTGGCGCAGAGGATTTCATACTGGTGCACTTTGTAGATTTCTTCCATCACTTCCCTGGGTCCGCAGATGTAGCCGATGCGGAGGCCTGTCATGGCGTAGGATTTGGAGAAACCGTTCATGGTGAGGGTTCTTTCCTTCATGCCCGGGAGGGAGGCAAAGCAGGTATGGGTGCCTTCATAGGTCAAATCGCAGTAGATTTCATCGGAAATTACCACCAGGTCATGCTTTTCTGCAAAGGCGGCAATTTCTTTCAGGGACTTCCTGTCCATCACCGTGCCGGTGGGATTATTGGGATAGCCGATGAGAATGGCTTTGGTCTTTGGAGTGACTTTCTTTTCCAGTTCTTCCACAGTAAGCTTGAATTCATCTTTTCCGTAGGTTGGAACCAGCACCGGAGTACCACGGGCAATGGATACGCAGGCAGGATAAGCCAGGTAAGCGGGGTCCGGGATAAGGACTTCGTCTCCCGGATTCAGGAGGGTGGTCATTACAAGACCGATGGCTTCGGATACGCCTACGGTAACCATGACTTCATCCACCGGATCATAGTCCACATGGTAGCGGTTCTTGAAAAGCTTTGCGATTTCCTGCCGCAGTTCCAAAAGCCCCCAGTTGGAGGTATAGGACGTTTCTTTCCGCTTCAAACTGTCAATGCAGGCGTCAATGACCTTGTCCGGAGCCGAATAGTCCGGTTCCCCGACCCCCAGGGAAATCACGTCTTTCATGGTGCTGGCCAGGTCGAAGAATTTACGGATACCGGAAAAGGGTACTTCTTTTATGTTGGATGCAACTTTATCATCCCAGTTTATCATAACAGTCTCCTTATATTTTTAAAAAGGGAAAGAAGAAACATTACTTTGTTTCTGCCACTTTCTTCCCCAGAGCTTCGCATTTTTTGAGGGATTCTTCATCGGGATACCCGTAGGCCAGAAGGGGCTGGGCCGGGAAGGATGCACCGGCAAAATGGAGTTCATTATACCAGGAATTCAGCCAGGCGCCGCGGCTCCAGCCGCAGGAGCCGAAAATTCCCATAATTTTTCCTTTAAGGAAAGGCTTCAGTTTATTGCAGAAAGGCTTCATCTGCGCCTCTTCAATCACTTCTACGCCCCAGGCACTGCAGCCCAGAAGGATATGATCATAGGTATTTCCGATTTCCACAGGGTCCACATCGGAAACGGGAGCCAGAAGCACTTCTGCACCGGTGTTTTTGGCACCGACTGCCACAGCTTCCGCCATGGCTTCCGTATTTCCTGTGGCAGAATAATAAATGACAGCTACTTTTTCTGCCATATTGTCCTCCTTTTCACAGGGATGGAGCCTCTTTCAAAAGCCCCTTTTCTGTTCATATTTCATTAAAAAAAGAAGCGTCCTTAAAAAAGAACGCTCTTTTCTGCTTTTCAATTATGCCTTAGCTACGGTTTCGCCCAGTTTCTTGCAGGCTTCCAGAGCGTCATCGTCCGGATAGCTGTAAGCTTTGACGGGATCAGCAGCCAGTTTGATGCCTGCTTCATCGAAACGCTTTTTCCAGTTTTCAATCCAGTCGCCCTGGTTCCATGCGTAGGAGCCGAAGATAGCAACAACTTTGCCGTTCAGCTGGGGCAGAAGTTCTTCGAAGAATGGTTCGAATTCATATTCTTCCAGTTCTTCATTGCCCATAGCGGGGCAGCCGAGGATGATGTGGTCAAACTGAGCTACGTCAGCAGCAGAGGTGTCGCTTACAAAGGAAAGAGTGGTTTCTGCACCTGCAGCCTTTGCACCTTCTTCTACAGCCTGAGCCATAGCTTCAGTGTTACCGGAACCGGACCAATATACAATTGCAACTTTTGCCATTTAAAATTCCTCCTATCAATATTCAATTGATATAATTGCCTTACTCTTCTATCTTACTGATTCAAAGGCTCCTTGTCAATTTCTAAAAGCAATTATTCCCATTCTGTCAAAGATGTTCCCTTTTTAGAAAGGTCAAGCAGGTTTGCTTTCTGGGGAAATTTCCGCTTCTGCACCATTTTCTTCACTGCATCCGTAATATCTCCTCTGTCGGCGTCCGTATTGAAAATGCCGAGGGTGGTGAAATAGCCGTCACACTGGAGAAGGATGATGTAAGCTTCATTATAGGTAATGCCCTGCTCCCTGGTTTTCACGGTGACAAAGCCTTCCCACCGGGGATGGCGGCTGTCTTTGATTTTCTTCAGCGGCGCCGGCCCTTCAAAGGATGCCCCCTGGGAAATGAGTTCTTTATTCAGCCAGCCGGCGATGAGGTCCATCTGATCTTCCGGTTTGTCGTCCTTATGTTTGAATTCCCCTATGTCCTGCAGAAATGGAATGCCTGTTTCCTGGGACATGGCCCAGCCATAGGAGAAATCGGGGCCGTTTTTCCAGGTCATGGTGTAGTAATCGCTTTTGGTCATGCCCCGCCGGATGAAGAACCGTTTCGTTCCCCCGTCCTTCATAAAGGGCAGGGCGTCCTGGGCACCCTTCGAATAGGTAATGCCTTTGGGCACTTCCATGGTGCCGATACCGGAAAGAGTCATCTTATCTGCGGCGGAAACCTGCAGGGCGCCGGCAAGAAGGAGCGCTGCTGCCAGTGCGCCTGAGAAAAATGATTTCTTCATGCCTTATGCCTTTGCCTGCTTCTTCTGCAGTTTAGCCCAGGTGTCCCGAAGACCTACGATACGGTTGCATACCAGATGGTCTTCCGTGGTATCCTGGTCAATGATGAAATAGCCTTTCCGGAGGAACTGGAAGCGGCTGCCTACAGGGTATTCCTTAATGGCCGGTTCCGCCTTGCTCTTCATGACGGTAAGGGAATGGGTATTTACCTTTTCCATGAAATCTCTGCCGTCGTCCGTATCGTCCGGCGAAATGAGGTAATCATAGAGTCTTGTTTCCACATCCACCGCTGTATCAGCACATACCCAGTGGAGGGTGCCCTTCACCTTGCGGTCAGCGCCGGGAGTGCCGCTTCTGCTGTCAAAGTCTACGGTGCAGTGGATTTCCTTGATATTTCCTTCTTCATCCTTCACCACATCTTCGCACTTTACAATGTAGGCGCCCTTAAGGCGGACTTCTTTCCCCGGGGTCATGCGGAAGAATTTATGGGCCGGATGTTCCATGAAATCTTCCCTTTCAATGTACAGATTCCTTCCAAACGGTACTTTACGGCTGCCCATGGATTCATCTTCCGGATTGTTTTCCAGTGTCATGTATTCGATCTTATCTTCCGGATAGTTGGTCAGAACCACCTTCACCGGATCAATGACTGTCATAATGCGGGGTGCCTTGGCCTTCAGGTCTTCACGGATGCAGTATTCCAGAAGGGAAATATCCACCACGCTGTCCGCCTTGGCTACACCGATGAGGTCGCAGAAATGGCGGAGGGATTCTGGCGTGTAGCCTCTTCTTCTAATGCCGCAGATAGTGGGCATGCGGGGATCATCCCAGCCGGACACAAGGCCTGCTTCCACCATTTTACGAAGCTTTCTCTTACTGGTAATCATGGTAGTCACATTCAGGCGGGCAAATTCAATCTGCCGCGGTTTTTCCTTGCCGTCAAAGGCCTGGAGGCACCAGTTGTAAAGAGGTCTCCTTTCTTCAAATTCCAGAGTGCAGATGGAATGGGTAATGCCTTCCAGTGCATCGGAAAGAGGATGGGCAAAATCGTAGAGAGGATAAATGCACCATTTGTCTCCTGTCCTGTGGTGGGTGGCACGGAGGATACGATAAATGACCGGATCCCTCATAACAAGGTTCGGGGAAGCCATATCAATCTTGGCACGGAGGCATTTTTCCCCATCCTTGTACTTGCCTTCCTTCATTTCCTGGAAAAGCTTCAGGTTTTCTTCTACCGACCGGTTTCTCCAGGGGCTTTCTTTGCCCGGATGCTCCAGGTCGCCACGGGTATTATGGATTTCCTCGCTGCTCTGGTCATCTACATAGGCAAGGCCCATGCGGATGAGTTTGCAGGCAAATTCATAAAGTTCCGGGAAATAGTCGGAAGCAAAATGAACCGGTTCCTTCCACTTGAATCCCAGCCATTTTACGTCTTCCAGGATGGAGTCCACGAATTCCTGGTTTTCCTTGGAGGGATTCGTATCATCGAAACGGATATTGGTGGCACCGTGATACTTTTCACCGAGTCCGAAGTTCAGGCAGATACTCTTCACGTGTCCGATATGCAGGTAGCCGTTTGGTTCCGGCGGGAAACGGGTGAGCACCCTTCCATTGGCATAGATATGATTTGCTATGTCTTTATTGATTTCCGCTTCAATAAAATTGGCGGCTTCTCTTTTTTCTTCCATTTTAGTTTCCTCCATTTCTTTTTATCATGGATATTTGTTTTATTATACAATATCTGACGCTTCATTTCTATTTCCATGAGGGAAATGGGATGTGGCAGTAGGAAAAAGAGCTGTGAAGAAATGATTGAACATTTTTTCACAGCTCTTTTTTATCAAGAAATTTATTTCACCCTATTCCTCAGTGTACCGATAGGATCAATGGTGATTTCCACCACATCCCCTTTCTTCAGGAACTGGGGAGGATTCATGCCCATGCCTACTCCCACCGGCGTACCGGTGGCAATGACGTCGCCGGGCAGAAGGGTCATGCCGTCGGAAAGCACTTCGATAAGCTTTGGAATGGAGAAAATCAGGTCATTGGTAGAACCTTCCTGGCGAAGGTGGCCGTTCACCCTGGTGTAAATGGTAAAAGGCACCGGCCAGTCTCCCACCATCACCGTAGGACCCATGGGGCAGAAGGTATCAAGGCTCTTTCCCTTGAACCACTGCACATGCTTCTTCTGCAGGTCCCGGGCAGTCACATCGTTGATAATGGTATAGCCGTACACATACTTCATGGCATCCTCTTCCGCCACATTGGTGCACCGTTTGCCGATGATGACACCCAGTTCCCCTTCATAGTCCACTTCCTTTGTCACCGCCGGATGACTGTCGATTTCCTCGTCAGGACCGATGACGGAGGTGGTGGCTTTGGTGAAGAAAATAGGGGTGGTGGGGTTCTTTGCATTCACGTTCTGATCAAATTCCTTCACATGGGCCTGGTAATTCTTGCCTACGCAAAGAATGTTGCGTCTTGGATAGAAGGGAACTTCCAGCCGCACATCCTTCAGGGAAAGGGGCTCGATGGATTTGTCCTTTTCATTCATTTCCAGCGCCCTTGCCAGATTCAAAAGGCCTTCTTCGCCGGATTCGATGAATTCCTCCATGGTTTCTCCCAGAGGAATGAAATAGGTTTCCTCCAGGTCCTCCGCAGAATAAATGGAGCTTCCGTCAGCCGCCAGCACGCCCCACTGCCGCTGGCCATTGTAATTATAAGAAACAAGTCTCTGCATGGATATACCTTCTTTCTATGGTTGATTATGCCCATTATATCATGAATAGAAAAGCCCCGCGAGGGGCCGGCGGATAGCCGACAGCGGTCAGCCGTGTCTTCTATCGTCTATCTTCTAATTTCTACCGTCTATTCCCTCTCCCATGGCTCACCCACACCTTCAGTCCCAAGAGGAGCTGGATAATACCGGCAGTGAGGTAAACTTCCCAGATGCCGAAGGCCATGGAAACGGCGGCGGAAAGAAGGGGCCCCAGCATATTTCCAAACTGCTGGGCCGCAGTGGACAGGCCGAAAATGCGTCCCCGGAAATCGGAGGGCGTATGTTCCACCAGTGCCGCATTGAGGGAAGGGTTCACGCCTATGACAAAGCAGCCCACCAGGAACTGGCAAAGGCCGAAGCCCCAGATGGAGTCGGGAATGGACTGAAGGATAGTAATGACCCCCGCTGCCAGAAGGGTGACGGTCATGGCGCGGTAATAGCCCCTCTCCTGTCCGAATTTTCCCCAAAGGGTGGTGGTAAGAGCCCCTGCCAAGCCGCCGCTGGACATAATAAATCCGGCGGTAAGCTCTATATTTCCTTCATGATGCATAAGCTCACCCACATAGAGGGAGGTCACCGGCTGGATCATAAGGATGGTAGTCTGCAGAAAAAAACAGAGCATCAGCAGCTCCCGAAGGGAAGGCTTATGGGCCACATAGGAAAGATCGGCTCCAATGGATGTTTTCTTCTCATCCTTCTTCGCCAAATGCTTTTTATCTCTTACAAAGCAGATCACCGCTGCCGCTACAATCCAGAGAAAGAGGGCGGAAAGGAAGAAGGTATCCCGCATGCCGAAAACATGGGACAGGGCACCGCCCATAAGGGGCCCCAAAATGCCTCCCACCACCAGGGATGTCTGGGCCATGCCAAGGGTAGCTCCCAGCTTGTCCGACTCCGTACTGTCGGAAATAATGGCCATGGAGGCAGCCACAAAACCGTTGGCAAAGCCCTGGAAAGCCCGGGCGGCCATCAAATGGTACTGATTCTGGCAGAGGCCGCAGAAAAGATAGGAGAAACCAAGAAGCACCGCTGCCCTGACGGCCATTTTCTTCTTCCCTCCGGAATCAGCCAGCTTCCCCCACACCGGCCCCATAACGCCGGCCACCAGGAAACAACTGGAAAAGACGATGCCCGTCCAGAAGGATATTTCATTGTCCGGTACTCCCAGCTCTCCCAGGTAAAGAGGAAGAAAGGGAATAACCATGGTGTAGCCGGACGCCACAAGGAACATGCTGGCTACCAGGGTGATGATATTTTTATTGTAACTCAGAAACAGGCCTCCTTTTGTTGACACGCCCTGTGGGCGTGAGGGTTCTGAAGATTGACCGGCCTTTGGCCGGAAGGTTCTTAAGTTTGACGGCGGCTCCGCCGCCGAGGGTTGTGGTGGCGGCACAGCCGCAAATAAAAAGGGGGCGCGGCCACCAAAGGGGGACGGGCCCGAAGGGCCCGTTGGGGTTCAGGGGGAAAGGTTCTTAAGATTGATGGGCCCTCCGGGCCCAAGGGTTCTTAGGTTTGACAGCAGCTCCCCTGCTGAGGGTTGTGGATTGCCGCCTTTGGCGGCAATGAGTATAAAGTCAGCGTTACGGGATTACCCTCCCGCTGCTTAAGTCACGCTAAGCATTGCAGTGTCAGGCTCGCTACGCTCGCCTCCCCCTTGCCCGCTGCGCGGGACTTCCCCCG
>NZ_CALGPS010000103.1 GCF_937959425.1 uncultured Dialister sp. | reverse complement strand
ACACATCGTAATGACATGTACTTTCTGAATTCTTCTTAACGCAATAGCATTGCTGAATAGGGGGGAGTCCCGCGAAGCGGGATAGGGGGGGTGCGCCCGGCATGGGTGTAGTCTAATGGGTGAAAGTCCCTAGTGCGGTATGACCATAACAAGCACACAGCCAATGGCAAGGGGTCCATCGTGAGGTGGGGTCTGAAGGAAGCCGGAGGCAAAACCTTGGTCCGACGAATAGAAACTTTATATGAAGGCAGAGTCCGGCAGGAGGAGGCAGCCCCCTATGCTGAAGTCCAACGATGGTCTTGGCCAGGCTTTGTAAATGAAGCGGATAGATGAGGCGAAAGATTACACTCTTACCCGGGGAGGTCTCATGGACGTCAAAGCAGTGATAGGTCGTATATCTGGACCGGGTGGAGACGGTTGAAAAAGATTTGTCATGAGAAGTCAGCAGAAGTCATAGTACCGCGAAAGCGGGAAGGACTGAACGATTCCGGTCAAAGTAAACCGTGAAAGGAACAATCATATGTTGAAGCAGAATGCAGTCACAGGGCTGACTTCCTGTCGGAAAATAGCGGAACTGGCGAAGATACGAAAAGGAGGGCTGAGTATGATGTTCAGGAAGCGGAAGAAATGACAAGCAGGAATATATTCCTACCCAAAGAATCGAACCGCCGTATACCGAACGGTACGTACGGTGGTGTGAGAGGGATGAATAATCTCTACTCGATTGGACACCGGAGGTGGCCAATTCCGTGACATGTTTAGCATGATTTATGCAGCAGAAAGGAAATCCCGTAACGTAAGGCTCCTTCCACTGGAAGGAGCTGCCCGATAGGGCTGAGGATAGGCCTTTGCAGAGCAAAGGCGCCGCCGAAAGGCGGCATTTCACGGAAGAGCCATCTTAGGCCCCTTTGGGGCCTCGGCTTTTCTACGAAAAGCCACTATCCTCCGTCGCCTGCGGCGACACCCCCTTCCAAAGGAAGGGGGTTATACCACTACCTCATGCAGCACAGATGACACAAATGGTAAGTACGTAACGCTGACTTTATACTCATCGCCCGAAGGGCGATATCACAACCCTCGGCGCCATAGGCGCCGTCAAACCTGAGAACCCTCCGGCCAATCTTAAGAACATTTCTGCGCCAAATAGGCGCAGAATCATTCAAAATCCTTTTTGATAATCATTATGGGGTATGATAAAATATAAAAGTCATCATTATTTTTAGTTAAAAATATGATAATGCTTATACGAGAGGCGATATTTCTATGGCACATTGTAATGAAAATTATCTGAATCTTCAGGGTGCTTATCTGTTTGCTACGGTAAGACAGAAGCAGAATGCTTTCAAGGAAGCTCATCCTGATGCTGACATTATTTCCCTTGGTATCGGCGACGTAACCCAGCCGTTGGCTCCGGTTGTGATTGAAGCTATGCACAAGGCTGTGGATGAAATGGCTCATATGGAAACCTTCCGGGGCTATGGTCCTGAACAGGGCTATATGTTCCTCCGCGAAGCCATTGCCAAACATGACTTTCAGGCCAGGGGCTGTGATATTTCTCCCGATGAAATTTTCGTCAGCGACGGCGCTAAATGCGATACCGGCAACATGCAGGAAATCTTCGCTGAATCCGATATCGTGGCAGTTACGGACCCGGTATATCCGGTGTATGTGGACAGCAATGTCATGGCCGGCAGAAGCGGCAAGTTTGTGAACGGCTCCTATGAACGGCTGGAATACCTGCCCTGCTATGAGGAATGCGGTTTCAAGGCAAATCTGCCTTCCCATGATCCCATGATCATTTATCTCTGCTCCCCGAACAACCCCACCGGTGCTGCTCTCAACAAAAAGGACCTTACCATGTGGGTGAAGTATGCAAAGCAGACGGGCTCCGTTATTTTCTTCGATGCAGCCTATGAAGCATTCATTACGGAAGATGATATTCCCCACAGCATTTATGAAATCGAAGGGGCTAAGGAAGTGGCCATTGAATTCCGCTCCTACTCCAAGACCGCCGGCTTTACCGGCGTGCGCTGCGGATATTGCGTAGTGCCGAAGGAACTGATGCTGGAAACTAAGTCCGGTGAAAAAGTTTCCGCCAATGCTCTCTGGGACCGCCGTCAGTGCACCAAGTTCAACGGCTGCTCCTACATCGTACAGCGGGGCGCTGAAGCTATATACACGGAAGAGGGACAGAAACAGATCCAGGCTACCCTTGATATTTACAGAAACAATGCCAAGGTCATTCTCCAGGGCGCTAAAGAAGCGGGCCTTTCCGCCTGCGGCGGCGTAAACAGCCCCTACGTATGGCTGTCTGTTCCCGAAGGCATGACCAGCTGGGATTTCTTTGACTACCTTCTGAAGGAAGCTCAGATTATCTGCACCCCGGGTTCCGGCTTCGGCCCCTGCGGCGAGGGCTATGTCCGCCTTACCTCTTTCAACACTCCGGAACTGACGAAGGAAGCGGTGGAAAGACTGAAAAAGGCAGTAAAGAAACTGGCTAAATAATTGGTTTTATGAGCAAAAATCTACCTTCTTGTCCGGAAGGTAGATTTCTGCCTGTTTAAGAATGTAAGGAGTTCACATGAGTACAAATCTGCAGATCGGCATTGTAGGCCTTCCAAACGTAGGGAAGAGCACACTTTTCAATGCCATTACAAAAGCAGGTGCGGAAGCGGCAAATTTCCCGTTCTGCACCATTGAACCGAATGTTGGGGTAGTAGAAGTACCGGATCACCGCATCTATGACCTGGCTGCCATGTTCAAGCCGAAGAAAACGACCCCTGCTTTTACCCGTTTTGTGGATATTGCCGGTCTGGTGGCCGGTGCGTCCAAAGGGGAGGGCCTGGGCAACCAGTTCCTGAGCCACATCCGTGAAACCGATGCCATTGCCCATGTGGTGCGCTGCTTTGAAGATGGAAATATTACCCACGTGGAAGGTTCCATTGATCCCGTAAGAGATATGGATATTATCAATACGGAACTCTGTCTGGCGGATCTGGAAAGTGTGGACAAGAAAAAGACGAAGACAGCCAAGCTGGCCCAGGCAGGCATCAAGCAGGCCAAAGTGGACCTGCCGGTACTGGAAAAGGTGTATGATGCCCTGCAGAACGGCACGCCAGCCAGGGCGCTGGACCTTTCGGAGGATGATCTGGAAGTGCTGAAGGAATTGAACCTCATCACCCTGAAACCGGTGCTCTACGTACTCAACATGGCGGAAGGCGACATTGCAGATCCTCTGGCAAACAAGTTCGTCAAGGCAGCCAGCGAAGAAGCGGAAAAGGAAGGAGCCAAGTGGGTTCCTATTTCCGCAGAAATCGAAGAAGAAGTATCCGAACTGGACGGCGAGGAAGCCAAAGCCTTTCTGGAAGACCTGGGAGAAGAAGAACCGGGCCTCAACCGCCTCATCCGCACTGCCTACTCCATGCTGGGCCTTATCAATTTCTTTACCGTAGGCCCTGATGAATGCCGTTCCTGGACCGTCCGGGCGGGCACCAAAGCGCCTAAAGCAGCAGGAAAGATTCACAGTGATATCGAAAGAGGCTTCATCCGTGCGGAAATCGTTTCCTACGATGATCTCATGGCCTGTGGCTCCTACAATGCTGTCCGTGAAAAGGGACTGCTCCGGGTGGAAGGAAAGGATTATATCATCCAGGACGGAGATATTGCTTATTTCCGCTTTAATGTATAAACAGGAAAGGAAAAGACCGGCGGCTGCCGGTCTTTTTTATAAATTATGGAAAAAATATACCAAACTATTTTGGAAGGAAAATTCATTGACCGACCGAACCGCTTTGTGTGTCATGTGGAAATCAATGGAGAAAAGGTACTATGCCATATGCCGAACCCCGGCCGCATGAGGGAGTTTCTTTTCCCCGGTGTCACCCTCTATCTGACACCCAACCGAAAAGGACTGCGTACCGCTTACCGGGTGGTGGGCTGTAAAAAAGGCAGCCATATCTTTTACCTGGATACCACAAAAGCCAATGATGTGGCTGCATGGCTTGTGCAAAATCATAAAATCCCGGGCTGGGAAAACTATTTCCTTGCCGGCAGGGAAGTGACCATGGGGGACAGCCGCTTCGATCTGCTCCTTGGCGATCCGGAAACGGGAGAGACCTTCCCGGTGGAAGTCAAATCCTGCAGCCTTTCAGGAGAACATGGCGCCATGTTTCCGGACGCCCCTACGGAAAGAGGAAGGAAACACCTCACCCACCTGGTGGAAATGGAAAGGGCAGGGGAGCACGCAGGCCTCCTTGTGCTTGTTCATTATAAAGATGCCCGCTGGTTCCTGCCCAACTACCATACGGACCTTCCCTTTGCGGAAGAGTTCAGGAAAGGAATGGATTTTCTGGATTGGAAGGCCTGTGTCATTTCCTGGACAAAGGATTTCCTCATGCCCGAAAACGTGCGGCTCATCCCCTCATCCGGGGAAGTACTGGACAGAGAAATGGGAAATGCCGGAGACTATATGATTGTCCTCCAAATGGAAGAAAATAGCACAATCACCGTAGGGAGTTTGGGAGACATCCGCTTTCCCCAAGGGTACTACGTCTATGTGGGGAGCGCCAGAAAGAACCTGGACCAGCGGATTGCCCATCACAAAGCACTTCGCAAAGGGCGCCACTGGCATATGGACTACCTCAGAAACGCCTGCCGCTTCACCGGCGCCATTCCTATCCGCACCAAAGAAGACCTGGAACATAAACTGGCAGAGGCCCTCTCCGGCATAGCAGACTGGACCATACCGGGCTTCGGCTGCACCGACTGCAGCTGCAAGTCCCACCTGTTCGGCTTCCACCAAAACCCCATGCACCTGCCGGCCTTTGTGAAAATCGAAGAAAATTTTGAAATCAACAGGCTGGATAGGTACTTTGGGATAGTGGAAATGGGGAATATGGAGCAAATGAAGCATGTATAGTGGGCTGGTGAGCTGGTTGGAGTCACTTACGGCATACGCCAGAAGCGTTTCCCGCCGACTGGTATTTACCACCGGATGCGTCAAATATGCCGCGTACCAAGATTCTTCGCCTGCGGCTCAGGATGACGCGTACGGCGGGAAGGCAAGTCCCGTAACGCTGACTTTATAATCATTGCCGCCGTAGGCGGCAATCCACAACTCTCGCCCGCAAAGCGGGCGTCAAACCTAAGAACCTTAAGAATCTTTTGAACCCTCACGTCGCAGGCGGCTGCAGCATTCGCCTGCGGATTAGGCGTCAACCTTCCTTTTTTGCGTCTTCCGTTTCCTCTATCCTGTCTTTTCTATACCGGATGGAAA
The DNA here is from genome assembly GCF_937959425.1 of uncultured Dialister sp. Lineage (GTDB taxonomy): Bacteria > Bacillota > Negativicutes > Veillonellales > Dialisteraceae > Dialister. The sequence continues at coordinate 1,337 of NZ_CALGPS010000103.1, read as the reverse complement.
AGTAAATAAATACCAGTGCGGCCAGTACAAATCCGGTGAGCGCTGTAATCTGGGCGCTTTTAAGGCCGAAGGCCAGGGTGCCGTAGTCTCCGCGGAAGTATTCCAGGAAGAAGCGGAGGAGGGAGTAAAGCATAATATAGAGGCAGAAGGTTGTACCTCTGGCGTGTTTGAAGCAGGAGTACCACAGGAGCAGGCCCAGGATGATGAGGTCGCCCTGGCATTCCCAAACCTCTGCCGGCCACAGGGGCTGGGCGCCGTAGGTGCGGTAGGCCAGGGTGGTGGAGGGGTATAGGATGCCGAAGTCGGCGCCGGTGGGGTGGCCGAAGGCGTCGCCGTTCATGAAATTGGCAATGCGGCCGATAGCCTGTCCGAAAATGATGGCCGGTGCAATAATATCGGCAAACTGGAGCACCGGAATTTTGTGTTTCTTAAGGTAGATATATCCGGCAATGCAGGCGAAGATGACACCGCCCTGGATGGCCATGCCGCCCTGCCACACATAGGGAATTTCAAGAAGATGATTATGGTAATAGTCCCAGTCGAAGAAGAAAACATCCCAGAGGCGGCCGCCGATAATGCCGACGAAAGCGATGGTGAGGCCCAGGTCAAACATGCATTCATGCCAGCCTCTGCCATCCTTTTTCAGAAAATAATAGGCCATGATGCAGCCGAATATAATGCCCAGTGAGAAAAAAATGCCGTAAAAGCGGATAGGGAATCCGCCGATGAATGTAACATATTGATGCATAAACAGGCTCCTTTACTAAAATGACTTTCTGCACTGCAGGAAGTTCTTTTCTTTTATATATACCTATACCCATTATACAATGCACTGCAATGGAATATCCTATCATAGATTCTTATGAGCCTGGCTCCCGATTCTGCCTCGCGGTGTTTATAAGCAGAAAAATGTTATTTATTGTATGCTCTGTATGCTTTTGTCCTTAACGAAACAATTTTTAGCAAATGTTCATAAAATACGCATATTAATCTAATTCGAAACTAATAATAAAAAAGTTTTATACCTGTATGAGGGTATAGTTTTTTGCTTTTTTTCGAGTTTATTTCATGGAATTTTAAAAGATTAAATACGAAAAATATGCGATAAATACTGGATAAAATAGGGATATAAGGAGATGGAAGGGAAGAACTTGATTTACAATTTAAGTCAACAGAATTAAATTTTTGCTAATCTGTCCCTATCTGTTTTTACATTAAAAACTTGAACTTAAATAATTATATGGTATGATGATGTTAGAAATTTTAATGAAGCTCTTTAATAGGTGCTTCATCAGTGCTGCCTGTTCAGGGAAATGAAAAATAAATAACAATAATAA
>NZ_CALGPS010000102.1 GCF_937959425.1 uncultured Dialister sp. | reverse complement strand
GCGAATAGTTTCCTGTTGGTAAGAAACACCGTAGCGTCAAACCGAATAGGAAACTTTTGGCAAACAGTTTCCTTTCGGTAAGAAATGTCATAGCGTCAAGCCGGAAAGGAAACTGTATGCGAATAGTTTCCTGTCGGTATGGGTAGCAGCAGTGCCAAGCGGGATAGGAAACTATAGGCGAATAGTTTCCTGTCGGTAAGAAATGCCGTAGCGTCAAGCCGGACAGGAAACTGTATGCGAATAGTTTCCTGTCGGTAAGAAACACTGTAGCGTCAAGCCGGATGGGAAACTTTTGTCGAAAAGTTTCCTGCCGGCATGAGCAGCAGCAGTGTCAGGCCTGAGCAGGGCATAGGCTGCACTCCATTGCTGTCCAAAGGGCACGAAAAAAGCTCGGGAAAAGTCTCCCGAGCTTTTTGTGACAGGCATTTCATTAGTCCCATGCAGGAACGATGGTGCCTTTGTATTTTTCGGCGATGAATTTCTTCACTGCGTCAGACTGGTAGGCCTGTACGAATTTCTTGTAGGCCGGCTGATCCTTGTCCTTTTCACGGACAGCGATGATCATGACTGCCAGCGGGGTGTCCTTGTCTTCCAGGAAGATACCCTGTTTGTCAGGGGAGAGGCCTGCGCTCATGACATAGTTCATGGTGATGACGGAAGCATCTACATCGTCAAGGCTTCTTGGAAGCTGGGCAGCTTCGATTTCCTTGAACTGGATATTCTTCGGGTTTTCTACTACGTCAGCAGGGGTGGCTTTCATGCCTACGCCCTCTTTCAGCTTGATAACGCCTGCCTTTTCAAGGAGCTGGAGGCCGCGGCCTTCGTTGGTGGGATCGTTAGGAATGGAAACGGTAGCACCTTCGGGAAGGTCTTTCACGTCCTTAATCTTATTGGAGTAGATACCCATGCGCATGAGGATGGCCCGGCCGATATCGGTGAGGTGGGTGCCGTGTTGTTTGTTGAAGTTTTCCATGAAGGGTTTATGCTGGTATACAACGATATCCAGATCCCCGTCTGCCAGTGCCTGGTCAGGGGTAATGTAGTCAGAGAATTCCTTTACATTGACTTTGAGGCCGTTCTTTTCAGCTTCTTTGGCAGCAGCTTCTACTACTTCCGCATGGGGACCGGCAGTAGCGCCGACGGTGATTTCTTTCTTTTCTGCAGGAGCAGAGGCAGCGGCAGAGGATGCGGGCTTCTGGCTGGAACCGCAGCCGGTGATGAATGCTGCTGCGGAGAGTGCGCAAAGACCGGCAATCGCTAATTTCTTGAACATAGATAAAACTTCCTTTCTCTTTTAAAATTGGATTTCATGTACAGATGAAACCTTGATGATTTATATAAGGGATATTTCCCGTTATATACAGAGTTACCGCTTGTCCGCTTTCTTGGCCATGCTGCTGCCGATGAACTGGATGAGCTGTACGATAATGACAAGGACGATGATGGTGGCAATCATCACGTCTGCCTGGAAGCGCTGGTAGCCGTAGCGGATGGCCAGGTCGCCGAGGCCGCCGCCGCCGATGGTGCCTGCCATGGCGGATGCACCAATCAGGGATACAATGACTACGGTTAAACTTTCAATAATGGAGGGGAGAGCCTCGGGAATGAGGACTTTCCAGATGATCTGGAGAGGGGAGGCGCCCATGGATTCAGCCGCCTCGATGAGGCCAAAGGGTATTTCACGGATGGATGTTTCCACCATGCGGGCGGTGTAGGGGATGGCAGCAATGGTCAGAGGAACGATGGCTGCGGTGGTGCCGATGGAGGTGCCCGCCACCAGTCTTGTGAAGGGGATGATGGCTACCATGAGGATAATGAACGGTATGGAACGGATCAGGTTGATGATGAAGGCCAGAGGCTTGTTCAGCACCGGGCAGGCAAGGATGCCGTGCTTTTCTGTAACAACCAGAAGAATGCCTAAGGGGATGCCGATTAAAGCGGCAATGATGGCTGAAATGGACAGCATGTACAGCGTTTCAGCCAGACTTTTCAGAAGAAGATTAGTTATCACTGGGGACATATCCGATTACCTCGCTTGTGATTGGTAAAGACTGAAGATGGCCGAGAGCTTTTTTCATGTCATCTTCGTGGCCGTTGATCATGATGATAAGGCGGCCGAAGGAAACGTTCTGAATGTAGTCGATGGAACCGTAGAGGATACTTACGTCCAGATTGTACTTCCGGATGAGGTTGGCAATGATAGGTTCATTGGCCACATCGCCCCGGAATTTCAGGCTGATAACGGTCTGGTCAGCGTCCGATTTCTTATCTTTGGAAATATTCATATGGGACAGCTGTTCCGGAACGTCGGAGGACATGACGGAACCTACGAATTTCTTCAGCGTTTCCGTCTGGGGGTTGGTGAAGAGGTCTACCACCGAGCCCTGTTCGATAATCTTTCCTTTTTCAATGACGGCTACCTGTTCAGCGATTTCCTTGATGACTTCCATCTGGTGGGTAATCATGATAATGGTGATGCCCATTTTCTTGTTAATGTCCTTCAGAAGCTGAAGAATGGATTTTACGGTTTCCGGGTCAAGAGCACTGGTGGCTTCGTCGGAGAGGAGAACGGAGGGATTGGAAACAATGGCTCTTGCAATGCCTACGCGCTGCTTCTGGCCGCCGGAAAGCTGGGAGGGGTATTTATCTCTGTATTCTGTAAGTCCTACCAGGTTCAGGATTTCATCAATCCGCTTCTTCTGCTCCGCCTTCGGCACATTGGACAGTTCCAGCGGGAATGCCACATTGCCTGCCACCGTCCTGTTGGAGAGAAGGTTGAAATGCTGGAAAATCATGCCGATTTTTTTTCTTTCTTCACGAAGCTGGGCTTTGGAAAGCTTGGTCATGTCCTTTCCGTCGATAATCACTTCACCGGAAGTCGGCGGTTCCAGCATGTTGATGCAGCGAATCAATGTGGATTTTCCTGCGCCGGACTGTCCGACGATACCGTAAATCTCACCGTCCTTTATGGTGAGGTTGATATCGTCCAGTGCTTTGAAATTGTTGTCATATAATTTAGTTATATGTTTCAGTTCAATCATGGAGAACTCCTTATAATAAAAAAACTTTCATCGAAAGATGAAAGCAGGTTCTTGACATCATCTTTCGGTATAACCGCTGGAATTGGCACCGTTTCCTTGGAATGGTTGCCGTGGCTTCAAAGGGCCAGTCCCTCCGCCACTCATGATGAATCGATATGCAGTTGGCCCGAATATGCGGGTTGAAACTATAGTACTCTCATTAAGAAATATTGTCAATAGAAATTATAAATAGAGTACATAGCATTCATAAAACTCATGGCTGGGTTAGGGCTGGTGACCGGCGATGGAATTTATAAAAATGGAATGAGCCGCCCGGCAGGGCTTAAGAACCTTCGGGGCGAAGCACCGTCAAACTTCTGCACTCTTTGGACCCTTTGCACCTGTCAGCCTGTAATGCTATAATATACTAAAGTAAAAAAGCTATGGCTTAGTTACCATGCAGGAAAAGAGGGATATCTATGAGTGTAAACCGGAGACTAGTCAATCCTCTGACAGATACATTGTTTGACGCTGTTCTTTCTCTGAAGACCAGGGATGAGTGTTATGAATTTTTTGAAGATCTCTGTACCATCAATGAACTTAGGGATATGTCCCAGCGGCTGGAGGTGGCCCGCATGCTGGAAAACGGGGAGAAGTACGACCAGATTGAAAAGAAGACCGGCGCCAGCACGGCCACCATATCCAGGGTAAAGCGGTGTCTGAAGTACGGCGCCGATGGGTATCTTACCGTATTAAACCGGCTGAAGGAGAAAGGAGAAAAATAAAAGGGATGGAACCTTTACATATGTCCCATGAGGGATTCAAAGCTTATGATATCCGGGGGATTGTGCCCGGTGAGGTGAATGAGGAGCTGGCCTATCGGGTGGGCAGGGCCTATGGGGCGCTGTATCATCCCAAAGCCATGTGCATCGGCTTCGATGTGCGGCCCAGTTCCCGAAAAATCAGCGAGGCCGCAGCAAAGGGTCTTATGGATGCCGGCGCTGATGTATACGATATCGGCCTCTGCGGTACGGAAATGATGTATTTCGGAACTTTCCATTACGGACTGGATGGCGGCTTCATGATAACTGCCAGCCATAATCCTTCCGATTATAACGGTATCAAAATCGTAAGGGAAGAGGGGATTCCGGTCAGTGCGGACACGGGCCTCAAGGATATCGAAGCACTGGCCTTTTCCGGCGATTTCCCGGAAAGCGAAAAGAAGGGAAATCTATTTCATAAGGAAATCCTTTCCGACTACATAGCGTCCCTTTTAAGCTTTGTGGATGTAAAGGCCATGAAACCTTTCCATATCGTGGTGAATGCAGGAAATGGCTGCGCCAATATTGCCTTTTCTGAGTTGAAGAAGCACCTTCCCTTCCATTTCACGGAAATGTACATGGATCCCGACGGCTCCTTCCCCCATGGCGTGCCTAATCCCATGCTGGAGGAATGCAGGAAGCCGCTGGTGGAAAAGGTGCTGGCAGAAAAGGCGGACCTTGGCATTGCCTGGGACGGAGATTTCGACCGCTGCTTCTTTATTGATGAAAAAGGCCATTTCGTGGAAGGCTACTACATGGTGGGACTCCTTGCGGAATATTTCCTGAAGCATCACAGGGGGGAAACCATTGTCCATGATCCCCGGGTATTCTGGTGCACGGAAAAAATCTGCCATGCACTTGGTGGAAAACCGGTGGAATCCAAAGGCGGCCATGCCTTTATGAAGGAAACCATGCGCCGGGTGAAGGGTATTTACGGCGCGGAAAACTCTGCCCACCATTTCTTCCGTGAATTTTCCTACTGCGATTCCGGCATGATTCCCTGGCTTATTGTGGCCCAGATTATGAGTGAAAAAGGGAAACATCTGGGAGAACTGGTAGAGGAAATGGAAAAGGAATTCCCTTGCAGCGGTGAAATCAATCTCACCGTGAAAAACAGTGATTTCATCCTGGAAAAAGTAAAGGAAAAGTACGGTAAGAATGCTCGCCGGGTGGACCTGATTGACGGCGTGGGCATAGAGTATGACGACTGGCGTTTCAATCTCCGTCCCTCCAACACGGAGCCCCTGATTCGGTTCAATATGGAAACCAGGGGGGACAGAAAACTTCTGGAAGAAAAGAAAAAAGAAATTATGGATTTCATTCATTCACTGGAATAATGATAGGGAATTGCCGGGATTTTTCCCGGCAATTCCCTTTGGAAAGGAGACAGAAAAATGAATTCTTCAATAAACAGCAGGGCCCTTTTCCAGACTGCTCTCCTGCAGTCTCTTGTACTGGGTCATTATGAAGGCTTTCTGGAAGTGAAGGAACTGAAAGGGCAGGGGGATTTCGGTATCGGCACCTTTGATTCTCTGGACGGCGAGCTGGTTATGTGCCATGGAAAGGTGTATCAGGTAAACGGCAGGGGAGAAGTCAAGGAAGCGGCGGATGACTGGAAAGTGCCCTTTGCAGATGTATTCTTCTTTGAAACCGACAGAATCCTTTCATTGAAAGATATTTCCTCTTTAGATGAACTGCGGGAAAGGGCGGATGATTTTATAAAGCGCTGGGGCCCTAATTATTTTTACGGTATACGCATTCATGGAACTTTTGACAAAGTATATGCCAGAAGCGAGAAGGCACAGAAGAAGCCCTATCAAAGACTGGATGAAGTGATGAAAAAGGACCAGGTGGAATTTCACTTTGCCCATACGGAGGGCACCCTCATCGGCCTTTACTGCCCCTCCTTCATGGGAGGCCTCAACATGCCAGGCTACCACTTCCACTACCTTTCCGACGACAGGAAGGAAGGCGGCCACGTATTTGACCTTTCTCTTGCAGAAGGAAAAGCAGAATTCTGCCTCCTTTCGGACTTCAAACTGAAACTTCCCCGCTCCTCCAGCTTCGGGAAAATTGATTTTACGGAAAATCTGGACGAAGCAGTGAAAAAAGTGGAAGGGTGAGGAAATAGATTCCGCTGTCCGCTATTGGCTGTCGGCTGTCCGCAGTCCGCTGGCTGGAGTTGGAATGAAGGTGCCACGCCTCCCACCGGCCATCCTGAGCGGAGGCGGGCACAACCCTTCTACACAACCTTTTTACACAACCTGCAGCGCAGCTGCGTCCCCTCAGCGCCCAAAGGGCGCTGAATCCTCAGACCTTCTGAACCCGGGCCGCGCAGCGGCCCCTTTTATGACTTCCATGCAATGATTCCCTCTTTACCTATGAAAAGTTGGTAATTACTGGAGGGGCTTGAAGATGTTACAATGAATCATGAGGAAATTTCCTGATGGGGGAATGCTGTTCCCTGCAGGTTTGTTTTTCGCAAAGGAGAAAATTATGGAATATCGTATCGAACATGATTCTTTAGGTGAAGTCCGTGTTCCGGCTGACCACATGTGGGGTGCGCAGACCCAGCGTTCTTTTGAAAATTTCAAAATCGGCCACGTGATGCCGAAGGAAATTATCCGCGCCTTTGCTATCCTGAAGAAATGCGCTGCTAAGGTGAATGAAGAAAGAGGGGCCCTGGCTCCTGAAAAGGGAGAGGCCATCAGGAGCGCCTGTGACGAAATCCTGGCGGGCAAGTGGGACGGAGAATTCCCACTGGTGGTGTACCAGACCGGCTCCGGCACCCAGAGCAACATGAATATGAACGAAGTGGTGGCCCATATTGCTAACGCCAAGCTGGAAAAGGCAGGAAGCAGTCTCCGGGTTCATCCCAATGACGATGTGAATATGGCCCAGTCTTCCAATGATACTTTCCCCACCGCTCTCCATGTGGCAGCGGTATATTCACTCCATCAGTATCTCTACGGATCGTTGGACGGCCTCATTGCTACCTTTGAAGCAAAGAGCAGGGAATACATGCACATCGTTAAAATCGGCCGCACCCATGTGCAGGATGCAGTCCCCCTTACCTTCGGCCAGGAAGTATCGGGCTGGGTGGAAATGCTGAAAAAATCAAAGTCCATGATTGAGGATGGTGAAAAATATCTCCATGAGCTGGCTATCGGCGGAACCGCTGTGGGTACAGGCCTTAACAGTCCCAAGGATTTCGGCGAAAAGGTGTCGAAGGCCATTTCTGAAGAAACGGGCATTCCTTTCACTTCCGCTGCCAACAAGTTCTACGCCTTGACCGGCAGGGACGATATGGTATTTACCCATGGTGCACTGGATGCCCTCGGAGGAGACTGCATGAAATTTGCGGATGATATCCGCCTTCTGGCCGGCGGCCCCAGAGCCGGTCTTGGTGAACTTACCATTCCAGCCAACGAACCGGGTTCCTCCATTATGCCGGGCAAGGTAAACCCCACCCAGTGTGAAGCCCTCACCATGGTGGCCTGCCGGGTACATGGCAACCAGGCCGTCATGTCCATGGCTTCCTCCCAGGGACGGTTTGAACTGAACGTATACGCACCGGTTATGGCAGACAGCTTCATTGAATCGGTGAAACTTCTGGGAGCGGCAATCCATTCCTTCGACATTCACTGTGCCCAGGGCATCAAAGTGAATGAGGAACGGATGGAAGAGCTGGTGGAAAAATCGCTCATGCTGGTAACAGCCCTGTCACCCCATATCGGCTATGAAAAATCTGCACAGATTGCAAAGAAGGCTTTCGCAGATAACAGCTCCCTTCGGGAAGCGGCTCTGGCGCTGGGCTATGTAACGGCAGAGGAATATGACAAGTGGGTGGTTCCTAAAGATATGACCAATGTAGACCGGTAAAACACAGGTATCATGCATTGAAAGCAGAGTCCTTCGGGATTCTGCTTTTTATATTCTTAACGCTTGATTCGATTTCATGTATAATGAAAAGTAGCGGCGGGATGGCATTTCCGGAAGATATAAAGAGATATTTCCACCATAACAGGTCTTATGAAGAATTCTTTTTTCATCTTTAATATCTGCTTTCTTTGTGGTAAAATAACTAAGTTGACTATAAAAAGCGTACGCTTATTATGTATAAACATTGGGAGGTTTTATGGGACATATCGCGGTCATCGGAAGCTGTAATATGGATCTCACCGTGGAGGCGGACAGAAGGCCGCTGGCCGGCGAGACGGTGATGGGAAAGCGGCTCATTGTCTCTCCGGGGGGCAAGGGGGCTAACCAGGCCGTGGCGGCTGCCCGCCTGGGAGAAGAAGTATATATGGTAGGCTGTGTAGGTGATGATGCCTATGGCAGCCTCATGCTGGAGGCCCTGAAAAAGAGCGGCGTAAAGACGGACTATGTATCCGTCCTTCCAGGAGTGAATACGGGAACGGCTCATATTATCCTGGCGGAAGGGGATAACAGTATTATTGTGCTGAAAGGGGCCAATGACCGGGTAAGCCGTCAGGTGGTGGATCATGCCTTTGATATCATCGCTTCTTCAGATCTGGTGATGCTGCAGCATGAAATCCCTATGGACACCATCGGCTATATTATCGACCGCTGCTTTGAAGCTCATGTGCCGGTGATGCTGAACCCTGCTCCCTATATGGACATTCCGGAGGAATGGATTGAAAAAGTGACCTACATCACGCCGAATGAACATGAGGCGGCTCTCATGTTCCATGGCATGGACAGGGATGAAATCCTGAAGAACCATGCAGGTAAGGTGATTATGACCGTTGGCAGGGACGGCGTTGTGTACGGGGAAGGAAATGAAGTGGTTCATGTTCCCGGTTTCCAGGTGCCTGTAGTAGACACCACCGGCGCAGGGGATACATTTAACGGTGCCTTTGCTGCCGGCAGGGTTGAAGGCCTTTCCATCAGGGAAGCCATCCGGTTTGCCAATGCGGCCGCTGCCCTTTCAGTTGGAAAAATTGGTGCCCAGGGAGGAATGCCCTGGCGGAATGAAGTGGAGGAAATGCTCTCATGCAAAAAGTAGGAATCCTTAACAGCAGCATTGCAAAAGTTCTGGCTGACCTGGGCCACACAGATAAGATCTGTGTAGGAGACTGCGGCCTTCCTGTTCCATCGGGAGTAGCCAAAATCGATCTGGCCCTCCGTCTTGGAGAACCGCCATTCATTGAAGTCATTAAGGAAATGGCCAAGTACATGCAGATTGAAAAAATCTATCTGGCTCCGGAAACGAAGATTCAGAATCCCGCCCAGTGGAAGGCACTGCAGGAAGTATTTCCTGAAAGCGAAGTGGAATGGGTGATGCTGGAAAGCCACGAAGAACTGAAGGCCTGGGAAAAGGACTGCAAAGCGGTGATCAGAACCGGTGAAATTACGCCCTTTTCCAATGTGATTCTCCAGTCCGGAGTCATCTTCTAAGAGAGGTATGGGAAGTACATGGATATTAATATGATAGGGATTTGCAAATCCTTTGGCACCAACAAGGTACTTGGCGGTGTCAACCTTCATGTCCGCCCCGGCGAGGTGCATGCGCTCATGGGGGAAAACGGGGCAGGCAAATCCACATTAATGAACATCCTCACCGGCATTCACAGGGCCGATGCAGGCACCATCATGGTGGACGGGAAGGAAGTGACCTTCCGGAACAATAAGGATGCCGAGGAACACGGCATTGCCTTCATCCACCAGGAACTGAACATCTGGCCGAATCTGTCGGTACTGGAAAATCTTTTCCTTATGAACCAGCCGAAAACACGGTTCGGTACCATCGATTTCAAAAAGATGCATAAAATGGCGGAAGACAAATGCAAAGAGATCGGCATTGAGCTGCCTCTTGATGAAATCGCCGGGGAATGTTCCGTGGGCCAGCAGCAGATGACGGAAATTACCAGAAGCCTTATGCTGGATGCGAAGACCGTCATCATGGATGAACCTACCGCAGCGCTGACAGAAAGGGAAACTGACCGCCTCTTTGAAGTGATGAGAAAGCTGAAAAGCAGGGGCGTTTCCATTATCTATATTTCCCACCGCATGGAAGAAGTATTTGCCAACTGCGATACCATTACCGTCATGCGGGATGGCCAGACCATCAGTTCCCGCCCTACGGAAGAAACAAATATGGACCAGATCGTAGGGGACATGGTAGGCCGTGTGATGAGTGAATATTATCCCGCCCGCACCAATGTGCCGGGGGATGAAATCTTCCGGGTGGAAGGCTTTACCCAGCCCGGTGTATTCCATGATATTTCCTTCAATCTGAGGAAAGGGGAAATCCTGGGGGTTGCCGGTCTTATGGGCGCAGGACGCACGGAAATCATGCGGGCCATCTTTGGCGTGGATCCTCATGAATCGGGAAAGCTTTATTTCGAAGGAAAAGAAATCCACATCAAAAACCCCAGAGATGCCATCCGTCAGGGATTTGGATTCATTACGGAAAACAGGAAGACCGAAGGGCTCATCCTTGATTTCTCCATTGAAAGAAACATTGCCCTTCCCAGTGAGGAAAGGCTGGCAAAGAACCATGTGATCAACGATAAGGAAGAATATGGTTTTTCCAGTGAACTTTCCAAACGTCTGGGGGTTAAGGCCCAGAGTATCGACCTTCCTGCCAGTGCTCTTTCCGGCGGCAACCAGCAGAAGGTGGTTATCGCCAAGTGGGTAGGCATGCATCCAAAACTTCTGATTCTGGACGAACCGACCCGCGGCATTGATATCGGTGCCAAGAAAGACATTTATGACCTGATGAATGAACTTACCGCCAAGGGCGTATCCATCATCATGGTTTCTTCTGAACTGCCGGAAGTTATCGGCATGAGCGACCGGATCCTTGTTATTCATGAAGGCAGGGCCGCAGGCATTGTTGAACATAAAGATGCCACCCAGACACGCATTATGACACTTGCAACCGGAGGAGAGTAAAGCATGAGTTCCGCAAAAGTAAAAAATATCATCAGGGAAATGGGGCCTCTTATCGGTCTTATCCTTCTCTTTATTGTCATTTCCGTATTGAATGACAGCTTCATTGATCCATCCAACCTGAAAAACCTGGCCCGCCAGATTTCCATTAATGCACTCATTGCCTTCGGCATGACCTTCGTCATCCTCACCGGCGGCATTGACTTGTCCGTAGGCAGTATCCTTGCCCTTTCCAGTGCCCTCATGGCCAGCATGATTACAAAAGGCACCAATCCGGAACTGGCCATCGTGCTGTCTGCTGTTATCGGTATCCTTCTGGGCACCGTGAACGGTGTCATCATTTCTTACGGCAAGGTAGCTCCTTTCATCGCTACCCTGGCCACCATGACCATTTACCGCGGCGCTACCCTGGTATTTACCAACGGCAACCCGATTTCCGGCCTTTCCGACGACCCGATTTTTACCGGCTTCGGTCAGGGCTTCTTACTTGATGTCCCGGTACCTGCCATTATCATGCTCATCGCTTTCTTTATCCTCTTCTTCATCCTGAGCAAGACTCCTCTGGGACGCCAGACCTATGCAGTGGGGGGAAATGAAAAAGTATCCTACATTTCCGGTATCAAGATTGACAGAATCAAGATTTTTGCCTATGCTTTAACGGGATGCCTCTGTGCTCTGGCCGGAGCTATCCTCACCGCCCGCCTGAACAGTGCCCAGCCTACAGCCGGTATGGGCTATGAACTGGACGCTATTGCGGCAGTCGTTCTTGGCGGCACATCTCTTGCCGGCGGCAAGGGCCGTATTTACGGTACCCTCATCGGTGCATTGATCATCGGTACCCTGAATAACGGTCTTAATATATTAAATGTTTCCAGCTTCTATCAGCAGGTTGTCAAAGGCGTTGTCATTTTACTCGCAGTGCTTATGGACCGCAAGAAAAACTAAGGAGGAAAACAAGTTGTTAAAGAAAATCGCATTGGCTGCTCTCATCGGTGCAGCTCTCATTTCCGCAGCAGGCTGCGGCTCTTCTGACAAGAAAGCGAATGGTGCAGCATCCGGTTCCAAGAAAGTTACCATCGGCTTCTCCGTTTCCACTCAGAATAACCCCTTCTTCGTCACCATGGCGAACAGTGTAAAGGCTGCTGCTGATAAAGCAGGTGTAAACGTAAAAATCGTTGATGCACAGAATGATCCGGCTAAGCAGTCCAATGATATTGCCGACCTGCTTCAGGGCAATATCTCTGTCCTCATCGTGAACCCGGTAGATTCCGCAGCTGTGTCCAACTCCGTACTGGCAGCCAATAAGGCAAAGATTCCTGTCATCACCATCGATCGTTCCGCTGATAAAGGTGAAGTAGCAGCTCATATCGCTTCCAACAATGTCAAGGGTGGCGAAATGGCAGCTGAATACATTATCTCCAAACTGGGTGAAGGCACACCGGTGGCTGAACTGGAAGGCATTCCCGGCGCATCCGCTACCCGTGAAAGAGGACAGGGCTTCCACAATATTGCTGATAACAAACTGAAAGTACTGGCTAAACAGAGCGCAGACTTCGACCGTTCTAAAGGCCTCACCGTTGCTGAAAACATCCTCCAGGCTAACCCGGATGTAAAGGCTATCTTCGCACAGAACGATGAAATGGCTCTCGGCGCTGTAAGTGCTGCCAAAGCTGCCAATAAACAGATCTTCATCATCGGCTTCGATGGAACCGACGACGGCATCAAAGCTGTCAACGATGGCTCCATGGCAGCTACCATTGCCCAGCAGCCTGATAAGATGGGTGAAATCGGCGTAGAAACCGCACTCAAACTGGCTAAGGGTGAAAACGTAGACAAGAACATTGCCGTTGATCTGAAACTGGTAGAAAAGAAATAATAACCGCATAACATATGACAACCTGGAAAAATCCGCAGACCTTTGTCTGCGGATTTTTTTTATGGATTGTATTTACGGATATTCTTTTCATATGCGATTCTTACCGAGATTCTTCGCCTGGGGCTCAGAATGGCGAGTGGGAGGCGGGAAGGGAAACACGTAATGCAGTCTCCTTCCAGAGGAAGGGGGCTATGGCACTTCGTCATGCAGCACTGATGACACTAAGGGAAATCCCGCAACGTTAGGCTCCTTCCTCAGGTGGCAATCCTGCATAGGATTGCCAAGTCGGGCAAAGTTGGCCCTTAGCCTGCCCATAAAAGGGCCTTCCTTTTGTTTGCCCGACCGGAATGGAGCTGGGCGGAGCTCTGAGGATAGGTCTTGAAGATATCTCCAAGCCACTATGAGCCATCTTAGGCCCTTTCAGGGCCTTCAAAAGGCCGCTATCCTCCGTCGCCTGACGGCGCCACCTTCTTCCAGAGGAAGAAGGCTAATGCTTTTCGTCATGCAGCACTGGTGACACTAAGAGAAAGCCCGTAACGCTGGCTTTATAATTATTGCCCGCAGGGCAATCCTTCCCCTCTGAACCCTTTGCACCCGAAGAGCGAAGAGCGCAAAACCCAAAGTATTTCATAATTTCCATTGACTGCCATGGTGGTCAAATTTATAATAATATGAGTGACTAAATGAATAGAAAAGAGAGATTTATGGACAATACATATACACAAATTTTTACCACCGTTCTCGGTGAAAACCAGATTAAAATCAATGAACCCATGAGCCGTCATACCACCTTTGGCATCGGCGGCCCGGCGGACTGTTTTCTGATTCCTAAAACGGCAGAGGAGCTCTGCATTGTGACCAGGCTGGCCCATAAGTATGGCATGCCTGTATTTGTGCTGGGCGGCGGGGCCAATCTTCTGGTGCGGGACAAGGGCATCCGTGGCGTGGTGATTTTCACCGGAAGGCTTCAGAAAATCGAACAGAACGGAAATCTTCTAAAGGTATCCAGCGGCGTTTCTACAGCCCAGGCGGCCAGGGCTGCTTATGAGAGCGGTCTTTCGGGTATGGAGTTTGCCAGCGGCATTCCCGGTACTATCGGCGGCGCTGCCTATATGAATGCCGGCGCCTATGGCGGGGAGATGTCGAAAATTATTATTTCCGCCACCACCTGTGACCGGAAGGGGGACCTCATTACCTATAACAGCCGGGATATCCGCTATTCCTACAGGCACAGCCTTTTCATGGAGAACGGGGAAGTGATTGTGGATATTACCCTGTCCCTGAAACCGGGAAATAAGAAGGATATCAAGGCTTTGATGGATGATCTGAACAACCGCCGCAGGACGAAGCAGCCTTTGGAGAAGCGAAGCGCCGGAAGCACCTTTAAACGGCCGGACGGTCATTTCGTAGGGCAGATGATTGAGGAGCTGGGACTTAAAGGCTTTGCTGTAGGCGATGCGGAAGTGAGCGAGAAGCATGCAGGTTTCCTCATTAACAACGGCCATGCCAGCTGTGAAGATATGCTTTCCCTCATCCGCGAAGTGCAGAAGAAGGTAAAGACGGAATACGGCGTGGATCTCCATACAGAAGTGCAGATTGTAGGGGAAGAGTAATTTTATGGGCATATATCAAAGGCGGGGCGACCTGCCTTTTTCCTATTTTCCCATGGTATAATGGGGAAAAGGGAAGCTGTGTTCTGCTCTGTATTCCGGAAAGGAGACAAGCCATGGAAGTGATTGGATTTTACGGGCCGCCAGGCACGGGAAAAAGTGACCGGGCTCTTGTGATAGCCTATGAGAATAAAGCGTCCTGTATTATTGATGACGGCATTCTTATTTATCACAGCCGTATCGTGGCAGGAAAGTCAGCCAAACGGGAGGAGAGCCGCCTGAAGGCAGTGCGGCGGGCTATTTTCTGGGATAAGGAGCAGCGGGATGAAGTGAAAGCGGCGCTTCAGAAGATCAATCCCCGCCGGGTGCTCATTCTGGGCACCTCCGACCGCATGGTGGTTACCATTGCCAAAGCGCTGGCACTTCCCATGCCGGCCCGGTATATCCGCATTGAGGACGTGGCCAAGCCGGAGGATATGCTGAAGGCCAGCGAAGCCAGGCATAAGGAAGGCAAGCACGTGATTCCCGTACCTACCATGGAACTGAAGCCCTATTTCAAAGGGTACATGGTGGATCCCCTCCGTTTCCTTCGGAGCCGGAAGAAGGAATCGAAACGGTTCAGCGAGTGGAATGAAAGGTCTGTGGTGCGGCCGGTATTCAGCTACTACGGTAAACTGACCTTTTCCGACAGGGTCATCGAAGACCTGGTGAACTATGCGGTGAGCGGATTGAAAAAAATTAAGATCCGTCATGTGAAAAGCAAGAAAAGTGAAAGCCAGGTGAACGGCCTTATCCTTTACCTGGATGTGAATGTACGCACCGGTACGCCCCAGGAAATCAAGAATGTGATTCATACCATGCGGGACCGGGTGCAGAGAGAAATCGAATATACCACCGGCATGTCTCTGGAGACCATCAAGATTAACATAACCACCGGTGTAGCCTGGTAAGGAGGGAGCGGTATGAGGACAAAAATCAAAATCTGCGGACTCACTTCTCCCGAAGAAGCAGCTCTGCTGGATCCCTCCCATGTAGATGCGGCAGGCATGGTGCTCTTCTGCCCGAAAAGCAAAAGAAATATAACCATTGAAAGAGCTGTCGAAATCATAAAGGCCCTGCCAAAGGGCATTAAAAAGGTGGCCGTCACCGTTTCTCCTACGGTGGAAGAGGCGGATTTGGCGGAGAAGGCGGGCTTTGATTTCCTCCAGGTTCACGGCACTATGGAAAGGGATTTTGTCATTCACGGAGGACTTCCGATTATCCGGGCGGTGAATATTCTGGAAAAGATACCTGTCTTTGAAGAGCATGAACGAATCAAGGCCTATCTTTTCGATGCGGCCACTCCGGGAAGCGGCAAAACCTTTGACTGGCAGTGTCTGGCCCAAATTCCCCGGGATGGAAGAAAATTTATACTTGCCGGCGGGCTTACTCCCTTTAATGTGGGACAGGCCATCCGCACTGTCCATCCCTACATGGTGGACGTTTCCTCCGGCGTGGAATATGCTGACAGGAAAGGGAAGGATCCTGCCAAAGTGGCTGCCTTCATCCATGCAGTGGAGAAGGAGGATCTGCTGGAAAGCCTGTAAGGGGAATGGGGCCAATTTCTTTCTTGACAAAATAATCTTTCCGTGGTAAAGTTGATTCAACTTCAAACGAGGAAGAAAAGAGTAGAAGCCTCAAAACAGCCAAGCGAGTCCGGAGAGTGGAAGCGGATATGGATAGGGCTTTGAATTGCATTTCTGAGTTTGGCGGGCCGAAACAGCAGTAGGTCTTCCCGGGAGCTCCCGATATAGAGCCAGGGTATGCGGTATGACCAAGTACCTCACGAGCTGCCTGTGGCGACACAGGTGGAAATATTAGGTGGAAACACGAGTCTCTCGTCCTGGTAAAGGACGGGAGTTTTTTTATTTCATCGTCCTTTCAGAGAGACTGTGTACATATCCGGGAGACGCCCGATACAGCGCAGAGGTACAGGAACGTACCTTCACGGCAGAGTCCGGACAGGAAAATTTCCTGAAAAGATTCCTATAGGAAGAGGAGGAATAAGATATGGCAGGGTTACGATGTCGAATGTGCAGTGCAGGATAGAAACAATGAATTCTAATGAAATAGATAAAATGGAGGAAACTATTATGGCAGACAAGAAATATCGTTTTGAAACACTTCAGCAGCACGCAGGTCAGGTACCGGATCCCACCACAGGAGCCAGAGCCGTTCCCATTTACCAGACCACTTCCTATGTATTCCATGATGCCCAGGAAGGGGAAGACCTCTTCGCCCTCAGGAAGCCCGGCTTCATTTACGGCCGCCTGACCAATCCTACCCAGGACGTACTGGAAAAAAGACTGGCTGCTCTGGAAGGGGGCACCGCAGGTCTGGCAGTAGCCAGCGGCGCAGCGGCTGTTACCTATTCCATCCTGAACATTGCAGGAGCCGGTGATGAAATCGTTTCCGCCTCCACCCTCTATGGCGGCACCTATGAGCTTTTTACAGATACCCTTCCCCAGCTGGGTATTCATACCAGATTCGTAAATCCTGACCATCCGGAAGAAATCGAAGCAGCCATTACAGAAAAAACTAAGGCCGTGTATATTGAAACCCTGGGCAACCCGGCCATCAATATTCCTGACTTTGACGCCATCCGCGACATCGCCCATGCCCATCATCTGCCGGTGCTCATCGACAATACCTTTGCCACCCCTTACCTCTTCCGTCCGCTGGAACACGGCCTGGATGTAGTCATCCACTCCACCACCAAATTCATCGGCGGCCACGGCACAACCCTGGGCGGCGCCATCATTGAAAACGGACAGTTCGACTGGAACCAGCCTGAAAGATATCCTCATTTTGCCAATCCCGACGCATCCTACCACGGCATCAACTTTGCCACCGACGTACCGGGAGCCGGCTTTGTTACCCGCATTCGCGCCAAAGTCCTCCGCGATACCGGCGCAGCCATTTCTCCGATTTCTTCCTGGTTCTTCATTCAGGGGCTGGAAACCCTGTCTCTCCGCGTAGAACGTCACGTGTCCAACGCCCAGAAACTGGCGGAATTCCTGGAAAAACATCCGAAAGTGGCAAAGGTCAACTATCCGGGCCTGGAATCTTCTCCATACCACAAGCTCCAGCAGAAATACCTGCCTAAAGGCGCAGGCTCCATCTTCTCCATCGAACTGAAGGACGGATTCAAGGCAGCCAGAGACTTCATCGACAACCTGGAAATCTTCTCCGACCTGGCCAATGTAGGTGACTCCAAGTCCCTGGTCGTTCATCCTGCATCCACCACCCATCAGCAGCTGGACGAAGAAGCCCAGAGAGCAGCCGGCATTACCCCCGGCACCGTCCGTATCTCCGTAGGCATTGAAAATATTGATGACCTTCTGGAAGATGCAGAACAGGCACTGGCCAAGATCTGATTGTTAGAAATATCATAAAGGGCGGCACCCGGAAAGGGGCGGCACCAATAGAAAAACTCTCCCCGGTTTTGGGGAGAGTCTTTTATTGGGGTTGCCGGAGCCCGGCGAAGCCCTGAAACAGGGAAATTATGCAGGAATACTTCTTCATCAGGCCCTTTCAGGGCTTCTGCTTTCCTATGGAAGGAGGCTATAAAATGCGGCAAAGCCGCCACCACAACCCTCGGCGGCGAAGCCGCCGTCAAACTTAAGAACCTTAAGAACCCTCGGCCCGGAGGGCCGTCAACCTTCCCCTCCGAACCCTCTAAACCCGGGCCACAGAGCGGCCCTTCATTCATCCATTCCAGCGCCTGGGAATTTCCGTGAACCGGTCTACCACCATCATGGTAGCCAGAATGTTGGACATGAGATGATTTTCCTCATCATACATGTCAGCGGCGATGACAATGGTGGAGTGGCCGTTGTGGGTGATATGGCTGGTGACGCGGATGGTCTCGCCGGGTTTGGCGGTGCGGATGAAATTCATGGTCATGGCCACGGTGACTACAGAAGCGCCTACGGAAGCGCTGGTGACGCCGGTAACGGAATCGGCCAGGGCGGCCAGCACGCCGCCGTGGAGACGGCCCCGATGATTGTTGTGCTTCATGGGATCCGTCTTCAGGCTTACGGTTACGCTGCCGCAGTGGATTTCATCAATGTGAATATGGAAATAATCGGACATGAACCGGTTTTCTTTATAAATATCCCGGATATGCTGTCTGATTTCCTCCGGATCTCTCAGCTGTTTCATATTGGTATCCATAGTATTCCCACCTTTTTTGAAATTCATATATCATTCATCATGATAACGGTGATGGAGGAAGATTGCAAGACAGGGAGGCAATAAGTTTCCTGCCGGTAAGAAACACCATAGTGTCAAGCCGAATAGGAAACTATACGCGAATAGTTTCCTGTCGGTAAGAAATGCCATAGCGTTAAGCCGAATAGGAAACTTTTCGCAAATAGTTTCCTGTCGGTAAGAAGCACCGTAGCGTTAAGCCGAATAGGAAACTTTTCGCAAATAGTTTCCTGCCGGTAAGAAATGCCGCAGCGTCAAGCCGGACAGGAAACTTTTGGCGAATAGTTTCCTGCCGGTAAGA
>NZ_CALGPS010000101.1 GCF_937959425.1 uncultured Dialister sp. | reverse complement strand
TCTGCCCCCTGAATAGGGGGAAGTCCGGCGCAGCCGGATAGGGGGTGGCCGCGGCAGCGGCCAATTCAGCAGAATGGTACCTGGAGAGATGAGACATAAGTGCTTTTTCCATTCCGGCGGTTCCCCTTTTGGTGGATGACGCCACCACCTTCGCCCCGCAAGCGGTGGGACAATAAATATAAGAGCTGAACCCTATTTCCCGCATAGAAAAACCTCAGCCATGCTTATCGAGACTATTGAATATTCCCCTATCCCATGATATACTATGACTACAGCACTCATGCAGAAGAAAGTGACCATCGAACAGTATGAAAGGTTGTATTTCTTTTCGCAGCTGAAAGAAACATCCCGCTGAACCACCGGATATCGTATAAACTTCAGCGGAGCATCTCATACAGGGGATTATCCCCGCAAGTGATTGAAAGGAAGGTATTATTATGGCAAAAGCAGACATTCAGGAACAGTATGGTCTCTTCATTAACGGCGAATTCGTTCCCGCTTCTGACGGCGCTACCTTTGACGCCCACAATCCGGCAAACGGCGAGCACTTGGCTTATTTCGCAGAAGCAACCAAAGAAGACGTGGACAGCGCAGTGAAAGCTGCCAGAGCAGCCCTCCCCGCCTGGTCCAAGACCTCTCCCATTGAAAGACAGAACATCCTGCTGAAAATCGCAGATATTATCGACGCCAATGCAGACCACCTGGCACTGGTGGAAACACTGGACAACGGCAAGCCCATCCGTGAAACCAAGGCTGCCGACATTCCCCTGGGCAGCGACCATTTCCGCTACTTCGCAGGCTGCCTGCGCGCATGGGAAGGCTCTGCCACCATGCTGGACGACAACACACTCTCCCTCATTCTCCATGAACCGGTAGGCGTGGTAGGACAGGTCATCCCCTGGAACTTCCCCTTCACCATGGCATGCTGGAAACTGGCTCCCGCCCTGGCAGCAGGAAATACCATCGTCATTAAACCGTCCTCCCATACATCCCTCTCCCTTATGGAACTCACCCGCCTCATCCAGGACGTCCTCCCGAAAGGCGTGCTGAACGTCATCACCGGCAAAGGCTCCAAATCCGGCCAGTGGCTCCTTGACCACCCGGACCTGGACAAACTGGCATTCACCGGCTCCACCGAAGTAGGCCACGGCGTATACCAGGCTGCCTGCGACAAACTTATCCCCGTCACCCTCGAACTGGGCGGCAAATCTGCCAACATCGTATTCGACGACGCAGACCTTGCCCAGGCCGTAGACGGCGCATGCAAAGGCATCCTCTTCAACCAGGGCCAGGTATGCTGCGCAGGCTCCCGCCTCTTCGTACAGGAAGGCATCTTCGACGAATTCATCAAACACCTGAAAGCTACCTTTGAAAATGTAAAGATCGGCGACCCCACGGACCCGACAACCCAGCTGGGTGCCCAGATCTACAAATCCCAGCAGGACAAAGTACTGAAATACGTACAGATCGGCCTTGACGAAGGCTGCCAGCTCATCACCGGCGGCGAAAGATACACCGAAAACGGCTGCGACAAAGGCTTCTTCATGAAACCAACCATCCTTGTCACCGACAAGAACAGCGACCGCGTATGCCAGGAAGAAATCTTCGGACCGGTGGTGGTGGTACAGAAATTCAAGACCGCCGATGAAGTCATCACCCTGGCCAACGACAGCGTATACGGCCTTGGCGGCGCAGTCTTCACAAAGAACATCAATACCGCCCTCAAAGTAGCCCGCGGCGTACGCACCGGCCGCATGTGGGTCAACACCTACAACGACCTCCCCGCAGGCGCTCCCTTCGGCGGCTACAAACAGTCCGGCATCGGCAGAGAAACCCATAAAGTCATGCTCGAACACTACAGCCAGATGAAGAACATCTACATCAACCTCAAAGAAGGTATCAGCGGCATGTACGACATTAAATAATGTCAGCTGAAAAACTCCTTTCCCCCAGGGAAGGGAGTTTTTTTATTTGAAGAAATAAGAAGCGCAGAGAGGCTTTATTCTGCCCCCTGAATAGGGGTGGCAAGCGAACTTGAGTCGCACTAGCGAACTGGATTTGTAGGGGAGCAGAGCGACCCGAAAATCCAGTGAGTCAGTGACAGCAGTGGATGTAGGGGAGCAAAGCGACCTGAGAACCAAGTGAGACGCTTCCCACCGGGGCGGAGGGGGACCGCGTGCACGGTCAGCCAAGTCAAAGGAAAGCGCCTTAATGGGCAGGCTAGGCGCCTTACTTTGCCCGACTTGCACATCCTATGCAGGATGTGCACAGTGGACAACAACCCGCTTTATACATAGCGCAACTTATGAGGAGAGGACAAGTATAGAGAGTCCTATTCTGTCCCCTGAATAGGGGAAAGTCCGGCGCAGCCGGATAAGGGGTGGACGCGTCAGCGTCCAATTCAGCAGAATGGTACCTGGAGAGATGTGTCATAAGTTTTTCCCGTTCCGGCAGTTCCCCCTTTGGTGCCTATCGGCACCACCTTTCCCCCGCTAAAGCGGGGGCACTATGGGCGCTGGGCAATGTACCACATATGACACAAAAGGAAAAAGCAGAGAGGCCTATTCTGTCCCCTGAATAGGGGGAAGTCCGGCGCAGCCGGATAGGGGTGGCTGTGGAGGTCCTGCATAGGACCTCCAAGTCAGCCGAAGTTGGCCTCTAGCCTGCCCAATAAGAGGCCTTCCTTTTAGTCGGCTGACCGATGTCAGCGTCCAATTCAGCAGAATGGTACCTGGAGAGATGAGACATAAGTGCTTTTTCCATTCCGGCAGTTCCCCCTTTGGTGCCTGTCGGCACCACCTTTCCCCCTCTTCGAGGGGGCACTATGGACGCTGGGCAGTGTGCCACATATGACACGACAGGGAAGCGTAGAGAGGCCCTATTCTGTCCCCTGAATAGGGTGGCAAGCGAACGTGATTTGTAGGGGAGCGATAGCGACCTGAAAATCACGTGAGACGCTTTCCAGTGGAGAAAGTCCGGCGCAGCCGGATAAGAGGTGGCCACCGCAGGTGGCCAGTTCAGCAGAATGCTTAGCGTGATTTATGCAGCAGGAGGAGACTCCCGTAACTCAGGCTT
>NZ_CALGPS010000100.1 GCF_937959425.1 uncultured Dialister sp. | reverse complement strand
GCTTTCACCAGACTATACTATACACGCCGAACTGGCGCACAACCTAAGAACCCTCAGGCCGCAGGCCTGTCAAACCTCGGCCCGAAGGGCCGTCACCCCTCGGCCCTCTGGGCCGTCATTTATGTTCCTTATATCCCAGTTCTCTCAGGATGTAGTCTTTATTTTTCCAGTCTTTGCTGACTTTGACCCAGAGGTCGAGGAATACCGGGGCACCGATGAGGTTTTGGATTTCTTCTCTGGCTTCCTGGCCGGCGGCTTTGAGGACGCTGCCTTTTTTGCCGATGATGATGCGCTTCTGGGAGTCCCGTTCCACGTAAATGGTGCAGCGGATGTAGACTTTGCCGTTTTCCCTTTCGGAGAATTCTTCGGTGTATACGCCGATGGCGTGGGGCACTTCGTCCCTGGTGCGGGTGAGGAGTTTTTCTCTCACGATTTCCTGGACGATATTTCTTTCCGGCTGGTCGGTGACCATGTCGTCGGGGAAGTATTTCGGCCCTTCCGGCAGGTATTTCACTACGCACTTCATGAGCTCATCCAGGTTTTCGCCGGTTTTGGCGGAGAGGGGGATGATTTCTGCGAAGGGGTAGATCTTGCTGTACTGCACGATTTTCTTCAGCACGTCTTCTTTGGAAATAAGGTCGGTCTTGGAAAGGGCGAGGATCACCGGCACTTTCCGGTCCTTCAGGAGGGAGAGGATGTAGCGGTCGCCGGCGCCCAGGGGATCGTTCACGGCGCAGAGGAAGAGGATGAGGTCCACTTCGTCCAGGGCGTCCATGGTGCTCTGGCGGATGGCTTCTCCCAGCTTGCTCTGGGGCTTGTGCATGCCCGGGGTATCCAGGAATACTACCTGGGAATTGTCGCCGTTCCACACGCCGGTGATTTTATTTCTTGTAGTCTGGGCATGGGCGGAGACGATGGAAATCTTTTCACCCAGCAGGGCGTTCATGAGGGTGGATTTTCCTACGTTAGGACGGCCTACCAGGGCGGCAAAGCCGGAATGGAATTTTTTATCAGTTTCTGTCATAGATTCTCCTTATGAATCAGTTCTTCTGCTTTGAAGGAAGAAGGAAATAGTTCTTCCAGTGTATAGGTGCGGTAGTCCTCCGGGGATTTTCCGCAAATGATGAAAGGCACATGAAATTCGGCCATCACCTGTCGGCAGATGCCGCAGGGCATGGTGTAGTCCTCATGGCTTCCGATGATGGCAATGGCGGCAAATTTACGCTTTCCGTCGGCAATGGCGCTGCCGATGGCATTTCTTTCGGCGCAGAGGGAGGCGGGATAGGACACGTTTTCCATGTTGCATCCGGTATAGACGGTGCCGTCTTCCGCGAGAAGCGCCGCCCCTACGGGATAGCAGGAGTAGGGAGAATAGCTCTTCTTCCTCGCTTCCTCCGCCTTTTCCAGAAGGCAGCGGATGTCGTCAGCCTTCATTTTCTCTTTCCAGCTGCCCTTCCGTCACAATGCGGGTAAGACCGCAGGCACCGAGAATATCTTCCTCCGCCTTTCTCATGGCCTTCTTTTCCTCCGGGTCATAGTGGTCATAGCCCAGGATGTGGAGGAAACCGTGCACCGAGAGATAGGCCATTTCCCTTTCCTTGCTGTGGCCGAATTCCTTCGCCTGGTCCACTGCCCGGTCCAGGTTGATGACGATATCCCCCAGTGCCTTTTCTTCTTCCGGAATATCATCTTCCCCTTCGTTCAGGGCAAAGGACAGCACGTCCGTGGGAGCGTCCACATGACGGTAGTCCCGGTTCAGTTCATGAATGGTCTCGCCGTCGCAGATGAGCACGCTGATTTCCGCATCCTCCGGCACCTTCTGCAGCTCCGCTCCCTTTTCCAGCACCCTGTGAATCAGTGCTTCCAGTTCCTCACTGTAAAATTTCATATCGCTGTAATTAATTGTGATTTCCATGGCTGCTGCCTCCGTTTTTATTTCTTCTCTTAGCGTCTTCCTCATAGGCATGAATAATGGCAGCCACCAGATCGTGGCGTACCACATCATCCTCTGTGAAATGGACCTGGCCGATATCCTTCACACCCCTCAGCACCCGGAGAGCGTCGATGAGACCGCTCTGTACATGGGGCGGCAGGTCGATCTGGGTAACGTCGCCGTTCACCACCATCTTCGACCGGAACCCCAGTCGGGTAAGGAACATTTTAATCTGCTCCACCGTAGTATTCTGGGCCTCGTCCAGAATGACAAAGGACTTCTCCAGCGTACGGCCGCGCATGTAGGCCAGCGGCGCCACCTCGATCTGTCCCTTCTGCTGGAGCCGCATGAACTCCTCGGGGCCGAACATATCCAGAAGGCCGTCGAAAAGCGGACGGAGATAGGGATTCACCTTCTCCTGCATATCGCCGGGCAGGAACCCCAGCTTCTCCCCTGCCTCCACGGCAGGACGCACCAGGATGATACGCTGTACATCGTGATTTCTAAGAGCAAAAGCCGCCAGTGCCACCGCCAGATAGGTCTTCCCCGTACCGGCAGGCCCGATGCCGAAGGTAATGGAATTTCTCCGGATGGCATCCACATAGAGCTTCTGCCCCAGGGTCCGTGGACGGATGGGATTTCCGCTCTTGGTGAAATTGATGATATCATCCTCCATGTCCCGGAGAAGCTGCTCCTTCCCCTCGTCCATGAGACGCATCACCAGGAGCACCTGCCGCTCCGACAGCCGGATCCGCTCCCGCACCATATGGCGCAGCCGCTCCACCACCGCCGCCGCCTTCGTCACCGCTTCATCCTCACCCTTCATGCGGATGAGATTGCCCCGGCCCGACACGTCGATACCGTAATGGTCACCAATCACCTTCAGATAAGAACTGTCTCTCTCAAAGACATGGGACGCTTCCTGCTGGTCCCTGATGAGTATTTCTTCTACCCGTTCCGTAATGATTTTCCTTTCGTCACAAAATGTCATTTCAAAAATCGTCTCACAGCACTGCCATCAAGATAATCTGCGCGGCAGCCCTGGGTAATATCTCTTTCCTCCAGAAGACGGTCAATGGCGTCCTTCACCTCCCACCAGGGAGAGCCGCCGTTCACGGAAATCGTATTTCCTCCCGACGCCCGGCCTACCATGCGCTGCACTACGATATCCTTCCTGAGATAAGAAAGAAAAAGCACAGCCCGCTCCATGTACTCCTCCATGGGAAGCAGCTTCACTTCCCCCTTTTCGTACATGTCCGAAAGCTTCGTCCCCTTCACGATATAAAGGGAATGCAGCTTCACCTCCGTCACCGGAAGGGCCGAAATAATCCTCGCCGTCTCCGCCACATCCAGCCGGTCATCCCAGGGAAGATCCGCAATCACATGGGTGCAGAGATCGAAACCATACCGTCCGATGCGGATGGCTGCGTCAATAAACTCCGAAAGCCCGTGGCACCGGTTCAGGATGGCAAGGGTGTGCACATTGCTGCTCTGGAGCCCCAGCTCCACCGTCACATCCTTATGAAACCGCTCCGACGCCTCCTTCAGGATATCCAGGTACGCCTCATGGACACAGTCCGGCCGGGTAGACACATCCACCGCCACCACCGCCGGATGGCTCATGGCCTCCTCCACCCACCTTTTGAAATCCGGAAGGGGCGCGTAGGTATTCGTAAAATTCAAGAAATAAGCAATAAACTTTCTCGCCTTGTACTTCGGCCCCACATGGGCCATACTCCTCTCCAGCTGGCGGGTAACATCCATCCCCACCGCCTTCGTCTCATAATCGGCGCCGATGGACCCGCAGAAAATGCAGCCCGCCGACGAAAGCTGCCCGTCCCGGTTCGGACAGGTCACCGGAAGAGACACGGGAATCTTGTACACCTTCTCCCCGTACCGCTCCTTCAGATAATCAGAATAATTCCTGTATCGCTCCATAAATCTCCTGTAATTCAATAAACAATGAGTCAATATAATTATATAACAAGCGGGGCTAAGTGCAAAGGGCCGCTTCGCAGCCCGGGTTCAGAGGGTTCTTCTCTGCTTTATTGTGCCCCCGCTTGCGGGGTGGCAAGCGAACGTGATTTGTAGGGAGCCGACAGGCGACTGAAAATCACGTGAGACGCTTTCCCGTGGAGAAAGGTGGTGCCGTAAGGCACCAAAGGGGGCGGGCCCAACGGGCCCGGGTTCAGAAGGTTTAGGGGGGAAGGTGCTAAAGTTTGACCGGCCCCAAAGGCCGGAGGGTTCTTAAGTTTGACGGCGGCTCCGCCGCCGAGGGTTGTGGATAGCCGCTTCGCGGCAATGATTATGAAGTCAGCGTTACGGGATGAGACTCCTGCCGCATAAATCGCGCTAAACATCCTGCGAATCAGCCACCTTTGGTGGCTCCCCCTTATCCGGCTGCGCCGGACTTTCCCCCATCCGGGGGACAGAATAAACCGCTCTACGCTCTCCTGTAGAGTCATGTGGCACAATGCTACGCGTCCATAGTGCCCCCTGAACAGGGGGAAAGGTGGTGGCGCCAGCCACCAAAGGGGGTGCTGCTTTTCCATCGCCCGCCAGGGCGGTTGTCTGGTTTTTCAACGGGCGAAGCCCGGTTGTATGGTTTTCCCAGCTACCAGCCACTAGCTACCAGCCACAGTATAGCAGGGAGATTTCTCCACTCCGCTTCGCTACGGTCGAAATGACAATGTGGCGGCCCCCGATCTTCGATCCCAGCCGCTCCGCGGCTGCACGCCCACCAAAGCCTTTGCCCCCTGAGCGCCAGCGAACACAACCCTTGGCACCGAGGGCCGAAGGCCCGATAGATGCCATACGCCCCTCTGCGCCAAAGGCGCAGGCACCTGCGGGAATACAGCCGCCCCGATCCCGGCCCCGGTCTCGGCCCGAAGGGCCGTCAACCCTCACGCCGAAGACGTATCATTGATATTTCTAAATATATATAGTAAAATATAGATATAGAAACCATTATATTTTGCAAAAGGAGGTCCATCATGGATACCAAAGGAAAAGGCTTACTCTACGAAATGAAGAACGGTTACCCCATTACCATGACAGAGGCGGAATACAAAGCGAAGGAAAAAGAAATCCGCTCCATCGCCTCTGACCTCTACGTCAATATGGACGTACTGGACCTGGTAGAAAAAGACTACAAACTGAAACTTCTGGTTCTCTCCATGGCCTCCTACTTCGGCTTCGACCGGGCCACCGGCGAAGACCTCCTCAAAGCGGCACATCTCACCTGCCCCGAAGGACTGAACCCCATGAAATACTTCTTCATGAAAGCAGGCTGGACCCCCTACTACCTGGAATACACCTTCAAAGAAGACCTGGGCACCCATTTCCATGAAGTCATGGACACCTTCTACACAGACGTGGAATTCTACATGGACATGTCCGAACACCTCCAGTACGTGCGCCTCCCCAACGCCCTGCGGGTCATCTGAAGACACCCCTGCGGCGTGAGGGTTCTATCTGCTTTATTGTCCCCCCCGCCTGCGGGGTGGCAAGGGAACTGGAGTCACTCCAGCGAACTGGATTCGTAGGGGAGCGTGAGCGACCTGAGAATCCAGTGAGTCGGTGATAGCTGTGCTGTAGGGAGCCCTTGGGCGACTGAGAATCCAGTGACACGCTTCCCTATGGG
>NZ_CALGPS010000099.1 GCF_937959425.1 uncultured Dialister sp. | reverse complement strand
GGCTTTCACCAGACTATACTATACACGCCGAACTGGCGCACAACCTAAGAACCCTTAGGCCCGAAGGGCCCATCAATCTTAAGAACCTTTTCTCCAATCCCCTTTCCCGCCGATTATGATATACTGGATAAAACCATTTAAGAGTATCCGCTTATGCAGGAGGAAATCATGCAGATAGACAGCGCTGTATTATATGTAATTACAAAAAAATTGAAGGAAAAGCTGGATGCCTGCCAGGTGCGGCAGGTGCACCAGATAGACAACCGTATTATGGATCTGGAGCTTTTCTGCACCGACGGGGACATTGTAAGCCTTATGATTAACACCTACAATCCGCCCCTGCTTTATCTTACGTCGAAAGGAAAAAACAAAAAGCAGTACTCCCCTTCCCAGACTTTCTGCATGACCCTTCGGAAATATCTGGAGGGGAGCCGCCTTTCCCGCATAGAACAGGTAGACATGGACCGGGTGGTGGCCCTTTCCTTTGACCGCATTGAAGCGGGAAGTGAAATCATTACCCGCACCCTTTGGGTGGAACTGCTGCCGGCATCACCGAACATGATTCTCACTGAAGGAAATACCATTATTGATGCCTGCCTTCGGGGAAAGAAACTGGACCGCCTTCTGGTACCGGGAGAAACCTATTCCCTCCCCGGCCATGGAGACCGCATGGATTTCATGAAATTCAGCAGGGAAGAGCTGAAAAACATCCTTGATTTCTCCAAGAAAGAAGACATCCCCTTTGACAGCTGGCTTTTTGGTCATTTCAACGGGTTTTCCCGTTTTCTGGCAGATGAGCTGGCCCTGGAAAGCCATGTGCCTGCTGATATCCCCCTTTCTTCTATCACCGATGAGGACGAGGAGCGGATTCTTTCGTCCATTACAAATATGGCGGAAGCTATTCAAAATTCCGACTGCCTTTACATTTATAAAAAAGGAAAGGGTAAAAAGACGGCCAGCCCCATTCCCCTTTCCATTCTGAAAGATGAACCGGAAAAGGCGGAGGTCCTTCCCTTCATTGAAAAAGAGGCGGAAAGCGGTGCCGGCTCCATCAGCCAGGCGGTGCAGGACTATAAGAAACAGCTCCATACCCTTATCAAAAGGGAGGAAAGGAAGAAACGGAAAATAGGCGATGAGATGAAGGAAACATCCCGCATGGACCAGTACAAACTGTGGGGCACCCTTCTTTCCATCTATGCCTATGAAAAAATCAACCACAGGACGTCCCTCACCCTGTCCAATCTTTTCAAAGATCCGCCGGAGGATGAAACCATTCCGGTGGACCCCCTCCTCTCCGTTTCCGCCAACAGCCAGATGTATTTCAAAAAATACAATAAAATGAAAACAAGAAGCGCCATTGGCCAGGAAAAACTGGACGAATGCGACAAACGTCTTTCCTACCTGCAGGATACACTCTACTTTGCAGAACAGGTAACCACCAAGCAGGAGCTGGAGGCGCTGAAGGAAGAGCTTAAAAATCTGGGTATAGATAAGAGGCAGATCCAGGGAAAGAAAAAAGGAAATAAACCCGGCAAAAAATCGCAGGCTCCCCAGATTGAAAGCCGCATAGTTGACGGATTCAAGGTGTGGATCGGCACCAGCAATACGAAGAACGAATACCTCACCCTTCATAAGGCTGCCAAAACGGACATCTGGCTCCATGCCAGAGCCATTCCCGGATCCCATGTGGTGATTGAAGCAGGAAATGAAACAGTGCCGGAAGAGACCCTTGCCAAAGCTGCCGCCCTGGCCGCCTGGAACAGCAGGGGCAGAAATTCCGGTAAAGTGGATGTGGACTACACCCTCATCCGGTATGTGAAAAAGATTCCCGGAGGACCACCGGGGCTTGTGAATTATACCCACCAGAAAACCATAACCGCTGTGCCGGAAGATGTGAAATAGTGGGCTGGTCGGATTCTTTTACGACGTGAAGTGTAGTGCTTTCTGCCCACCGGTATTGTTTAGTGGGCTGGTGGGTTGGTGGGAGTCACTATCGACACATATCGTCGTACACCCCCTTTGGTGCTTGACGCACCACCTTCCCCCCGCTAAAGCGGTGGGACTATAAAAGTGGTGAAAGGGGCTGTGAAAAAATGATTTACATTTTTTCACAGCCCCTTTTTATTTTCTCCCTTTCTCCACTTGAAATTTTAAAGTGTTTTTCATGAATGGTTTACTCCATATATCGGCAATGCTAAAATCTAATTATGAAAAACCCTATTTCTGCAAGGAGGAAATTATCATGAATAAACAGGAAGAAGCAGTGCATGCCCACAACTGCGGCTGCTGCCACTGCCACCACCATCATCACGAGGAAAGTCATATCCATGAAGATGATTCCGGAAGCGACGATGAGGAGGACCACCATCACGGCTGCTGCGGTCATCATCATGACCATGACCATGAGGAACCTCTTCATCACGATCATTCCCATGACCCGGAAATGGCAAAGTATGTGAACAACGAAAAGGATATCATGGAAGATGAGAAGGACATTGACGCCGATGAGCGCCGTGCTTTTGGCCATTTCCATGATTTAGGAATCCACCACCGGGAAGATCATGCATTGGACTGCCACTGCCATGAATGTGTGGAGGAAGAGGACTGCGACATCTGCGGGAAAAGTCTTGACCGCTGCCGCTGCAATTTCCTTGGAAATACGTACCACCGCGCCGTGTACCACATGGAGCATCTGGACTGCATGGAATGTGCCGCCAAGATGGAAGGGAAGATTCGGGAAATGCCCTCTGTTTTCTTTGCTTCCATTTCTTTCCGTACCAAGGAGCTCCGCCTTGTTTCCAAAGAGGATCCGGATCAGCTTCTGAAAGAAGTACTGGCAGTATGCAGAAGTGTCGATGAATCGGTGGGCATTGTGCCGCCGGTGGATAAGACAGCCTACCGGACGGAAACCTATGAAATCCCTACCCTGGACTGCGCTGCCTGCGCATTGAAGCTGGAAAAGCTGGTTAACCGTCAGCCCGGTGTTCTCTCCGCTTCCATTTCCTATGCCACGAAAACCATGAAACTCACGGCCGAGGACCCGGACAGCCTGATTCCCACCCTTACGGAAAAGTGCAATGAGGTGGAGTCTCCTACGGAAATCAGGAAGAAAGTGCGCCCGCCGAAGGCAGCCGTTTCCAAAGAGGAAGCAAAGCTGCCTTTCTATAAGAAGTTATTCACAGAGGAAGGGCAGCTCCGGATGGGCGGCATTCTCTTTGTGCTGGGCATGGTGCTACATTACCAGCCCTTCGGCCCCCTGTCCCTGCCGGACATGTACGGGAATATTCTTTTCTTTATTTCCTACCTCATTCTTGGCGGGCCCATCGTGTGGACAGCACTGAAGAATGTGAGCCACGGGGAATTTTTTGATGAAACCTTCCTCATGACCATCGCCACCTTAGGCGCCTTTGGCATTCAGGAGTACCCGGAAGCGGTGGGTGTCATGTTCTTCTACCGCATCGGTGAATATCTCCAGGATCTGGCCAGCGGAAAGAGCAGGAAACAGATTATGGACGCCGTAGATCTTCGTCCGGAAGTGGTGCACCGTCTCTCCGGTAATGAAATGGAAACCGTTCCGGCGGAAGAGGCCAAGGTAGGAGATATTCTCCTCATCCGCCCCGGCGACCGTATTCCCCTGGACGGACTCATTATAGAAGGAAACACGCAGATTGATACCTCCGCCGTTACCGGAGAACCAAAACCGGTGATCGCACCGGCGGGCAGCCATGTGGACTCCGGCTGCGTCAATATGACCGGCACCATCAAGCTGCAGGTAACCAAGATACTGGCGGAATCCATGGTCAGCCGTATTCTGGACTCCGTGGAAAATGCGGTGGCCAGCAAGCCGAAAATCGACCGCTTTATTACCCGTTTCTCCCGCATTTATACGCCGGCGGTGGTACTGATTGCCCTTCTTGTGGCAGTGGTTCCTCCCCTCCTCTTCCAGGCGGACTGGGAAAAATGCATTTACACCGCCCTCACCTTCCTCGTCATCTCCTGCCCCTGCGCCCTGGTGATTTCCGTGCCCCTGGCATTCTTTGCAGGCATTGGACGGGCTTCCAAAGAGGGTATCCTCTTTAAAGGCGGCACGGTGATGGAAGTACTTTCCAAAGTCAAAGCGGCGGTGATGGATAAAACAGGAACTTTGACGGAAGGCAAATTCAAAGTGCGCTCCATCCTCCCTGCCCATGGCAAAAAGCAGGAGGACGTACTTTCCCTGGCTGCGGCCTGTGAAATTTATTCCACCCACCCCATCGGAAAATCCATCATAGAAGCGGCAGGCGAGAAAAAGCTGTCCCTTCCCAAAGTGGAAAACCTCCATGAAACGGCAGGCCTTGGCGTGGAAGGCATAATGGAGAACATGCCGGTATACGCAGGAAACAGAGCCCTCATGATGAAGGCCGGCGTTTCCGAAAAAGAACTGGATGCACTCCCTGCGGAAGGCACGGTGGTATACATGGCCAAAGGAAAGGAACTCCAGGGCTGCATCGCCATCGCCGATGCATTGAAGGAAGATGCCGTATCCTCTGTGCAGGAAATCAAAGCCCTGGGCGTCACACCGGTCATGCTGACCGGCGATAATCCTGAAAGTGCGGAAAAAGTGGCGAAAAAGGCGGGCATTTCCAAAGTCTATGCCGGACTCCTCCCCCAGGATAAACTTTCCATTATGAAAGAAATCCGCGAAAAAGAAGGCTCCGTCCTCTTCGTAGGCGATGGCATCAACGACGCCCCCGTCCTGGCCGGCGCCGACGCCGGCGCCGCCATGGGAAGCGGCGCCGATGCAGCCATTGAAGCGGCGGACCTGGTATTCCTGAACTCCGACGTCAAGGCTATTCCCAAGGCCATTCGCCTGTGCCGGAAAGTACTTTCCACCGCCTGGCAGAACGTAGCCTTTGCCCTCTTCATCAAAATCGCTGTCATGATCATGGGCCTTCTGGGATACGCCAATATGTGGGTAGCCGTATTCGCCGATACCGGTGTCACCCTCCTCTGCATCCTCTACTCCGTAAGACTTCTTCGGATAAAAATGTGAGGAGTAATGAGCCGGTGGGCTGGTGAGCTGGTATTTGTGAAATGAAAACAGCTGTGAAAAAATGATGAATCATTTTTTCACAGCTGTTTTTTTGTTGTATGGTTTTCCTACGGGTGAAGCCCGGTTGTAAAGGTTTCATCATAATGGCGCCCCTTCTTTTTGAAAGGCGCCCACTACACCCCTCAGCGGCGAAGCCGCTGTCAAACTTTAGAACCTTTAGAACCCTTTGAACCCTCGCGCCCGAAGGGGCGTGTCGGCGAAAGCTCACTCCACTATTTCCGGGCCGTTTTCCTTATCTTCATTCTTATCCTTCGGGAAGACCAGGTTCAGCACCATGGCTACGATGAAGACGACGGCCACGCAGTTGTCGGCGAAGACGCTTCGGAAGAGGTCCGGGAAGATGTGGAAAATCTGGGGTGTCTGGGTGAAGCCCAGGCCTATGGAGAGGGAGAGGGCGGCGATGCTCATGTTTCTCTGGGAATAGCCGCAGTCCCCCAGCATACGGACGCCGCTGACTACGATGGAGCCGAACATCATGAGTGTGCAGCCGCCGAGGACGGCGTTGGGCAGGGAGGCCAGGATGACGCCCAGGGCGGGGATGAGGCCTGCCAGAATCATGATAAGGGCGCCGCAGCCGATGGCTTTTCGATTCACCACATGGGTCATGGCAATGAGGCCTACGTTCTGGCTGAAGGAGGTAATGGGCATGCAGCCGAAGAGAGATGACAGGCTGGAAATGAAGCCGTCCACAGCAATGGAGCCGGAAACTTCCCTGTTTGTAGGAGTGCGGCCGAAGCCCATGGCTGCCAGGGCGCTGGTGTCTCCCAGGGTTTCAGTAGCGGAAACGAGGAAAATCAGGAAAATGGAGAAAATGGCGTCCGCATGGAATTCCAGAGGCACCGGAAGGATGGCCGGAACGGAGACCAGAGACACCTGGGTGATACGGGAGAGGTCCACCATGCCGTAGAAATAAGCGGCCACGTACCCTACCACCAGACCGAAAAGGACGGAGAGCTGTTTATAGAAGGAATGGGCCTTCACGTTGAAAACCAGACAGGAAACAAGGGTAATGGAGCCTACGATGAGGTATTTCGCATCTCCGAAATCCGGCGCGCCGAAGCCGCCGCCGAAGGAATTGGCTCCGATGGGAAGAAGGGAGAAACCGATGGCCGTTACAACAGATGCGGAAACGATGGGCGGCACAAATTTCTTCCACCACGTAGCTCCAAGGCCCAGTATCCCTTCCAGGATACCGCCGATTAAAGCAGCCCCCAGCACGGCGCCATAGCCGTACTTCGTACCGATGACGCAGGCCACGGAAACGAAGGTGAAGCTGATGCCCATAATAATGGGAAGGCCGCTCCCCAGTCTCCACAGAGGAAACATCTGCAGAAGGGAGCCGATGCCTGCCACAATCATGGCGGACTGCACCAGGGCGCCGGACTCCTCCGGCGACATTTTCACCGCTCCTGCCACGATAAGGATAGGAGCAATATTGGCCACAAACATGGCCAGCACATGCTGCAGGCCGAAGGGAACCGCCTTGCGGACAGAAATATCCCCCTTCAGCTGGTAAATGGCGTCATTCGCTTTCATGACTGCACCTCACCGGAATGTAATGGTGCCGGTGGCGGCATCCATCTTTTCAATGATAGCCAGGGACTTCACGTCCACTCCTTTGGCACGGAGAGCGTCGCCGCCTCCCTGGAATCCCTTTTCAATGCAGATGCCGACCCCTTCCACAATGCCGCCGGCCTGGGAAACCAGGTCCATGAGACCTTCCACGGCGCAGCCGTTGGCCAGGAAATCATCCATAATGAGGATATGTTCCCCTTCGTTCAGATACTTCTTGGAAACCACCACATGGTTCACTTTGTTATGGGTAAAGGACTTCACTTCCGTTGCATACACATCGGCGTCCATGTTGGAGCCTGCCGACTTCTTGGCAAACACTACGGGCACGCCGAAATAAACGGCGGTGAGGCAGGCAATACCGATGCCGGAGGCCTCAATGGTCAGAATCTTATCCACCGGTTTATCGGCAAACAGTTCCTTGAACTCCTTCCCCAGCTGGCTGATAAAAGGCACATCGATCTGATGATTCAAAAAGCTGTCCACCTTCAGCACATTTCCCGGTTTAATCACTCCATCGGTGAGTATCTTCTTCTGTAACAGATTCAATTCTGATGCCATCATTCCTGCTCCCTTTTTTATAAATAAAAAGATAATATTGCTTTATTTTATCATGGGCCGCAAATCAATGCAAAAAAAGAGGAGCCATGAAATCAATTCACAGCTCCTGATGGTCATGGGAAATTACTGCCTGAACAGTCTTTCCAGGTCCTCCCATTTCATCATGCCGTCTTCATTTTTTAAAATCCCATGGAAGGTCAAAGGATATTGCAAGGGACTTTCCCCTTCCTTAGGCACCGTAAGGCGGCGGATATCCCGGGATGAAGGATAGAGAAGGCTTACGGACCCGTAAAGAATGCCGTCGGAACCCTTCCATTTCTCAATCACCAGTTTCACACCGAAGGGAACCTTCTTTTCGATGGATCCCGGAAGCTCATAGGGACGTGTGCCCAGGGCGCTAAGGATGGCAGTCATATTGGAGTCATGGCCGCAGATAAAGGAGAATTTTCGGCGGCTTTCCATTTCCCCATCCATCATACGGACCAGCGGCAGGGCCATGTAATGGGCGGCCTCGGGCTCACCGTATAGAAGGATGCCGAAATCATCTTTAATGCGGCCGATTTTTCCCCAGTCCCCGAAGGTCATGGTGTGGCCAAAGGCCGCTTGGCTGTCATCTTCGGTTTCATAATAGCGGATGAGAAGGGAATCGGCCAGGGAGTGGGCCGTTTTGAGGGATCCCGTCATTTTCGGCTTTTTGCCGCTTTTCATGGTGATGTGAAGGTCCTCCGGTACAAACCCTTTGAAATCGCCCTTCCTTGCTGCCGGAGAGGAAGGAATATCCAGTACCCTGGAGAGCTCCTGGAAATCGCCGGCCATTTCTTCTTTTTTAGCCGAAATGAAGGAATCCGCCCAGATTTTCTCCCCCTTCTGAATGGCAGAAAGGGTATCTCCCCCAAGGGAAGCGGGCAGGCTGGTGCTGAAGGCAGCATCCTTCGTTCCCTCCGGTTTATGATGGACCGTAATATTTGCTTCCGGCGCCACACCGGCGGCAAAGTAATGGGCCGTGGCAATGGTGCGCTGGTCCGAATCGGCGTAGAAATAAACGTCCTTTCCTTCCCAGTCCTTCGGGGACACCATGAATTTTTCCTTATCCAGCTCATTCTTCACGGACTGGCCCATCATGGTTTCCACCAGACCGCCCCGGTTGGATAAATCTCCCGGAGCGCCTTTGTAATCCTGCCAGCGGTGAGGGGTGAGGGACTTCCTTTTTTCGCTGTCCGTTGCCATAGGAGAACGCAGATTATGGCGGCTGAAAATGACCACCTTCTGCAGTTCATAGCTCTGATGCAGCCCTTCCCTGGCTTCTGCCGGCATACCCGGCAGAAGGGACAGAGAAAGGAGAAGGGCCGAAGCTGCAAGGCCCGCCGCTTTTTTATAATGAATCCACTTGGAAATAACCATATTTCCTCCTTTGAAACAGGTATATCTGTCAAATAAATAGAAAAAGGACTGTGAACAAAATGATTCCTATTTTTCACAGTCCCCTTTCTTTATTTATTTATTTTACCAGTCCGCCGTAATCTTTCAGCATCTGGTAAACATGGTTCTTTTCTTCTTCCGATGGTTCCACAATGGGGAGACGGAAATGACCGCCAGGCTGGCCGATGAGGTTTACTGCAGTCTTTACCGGAATGGGGCTGGCAATGAAGAACATGCCTTTCATAATGGGGTACATTTTGATATGAAGGGCTCTTGCCTTTTCCAGGTCTCCCTTTTCAAAAGCATCCACCATGGCAAGGAGGTCATCGCCGATGACGTGGCTGGCTACGGAAATCACGCCTACACCGCCGCCTGCCAGGATGGGCAGGGTGAATGCATCGTCGCCGCTGTAAATCATGAAATCGTCAAGAAGGAGTGCCTTTTCCTTGGTCACCTGGTCCCAGTTGCCTGTAGCATCTTTGATACCGACCACATTGGGGCAGTCGTCAACGATTCTCTTAATGGTTTCCGGCTGGATGGATACGCCTGTACGGCCGGGAACATTATAAAGAACGATGGGCAGATCCACGTGTTTCGCAATGGCACGGAAGTGCTGGTACATGCCTTCCTGGTTCGGTTTTACATAGAAAGGAACGATGGCCAGGGCGCAGTCAATACCGGTCTTCTTGGCTTCTCTGCCGAAAAGGATGGTGTCTCTGGTGCTGATGGTACCGATATTCCCCATAACCGGGACTTTCTTGCCGGGGGCATTTCTGCCTACGGCGTCAACAATGGTTTTGTAGAGTTTCAGCTTTTCTTCACTGGTCATGGTAGCGCCTTCACCGGTGGTGCCGCCTACCAGGATACCTTCAGAGCCGTGAGCCACGAGGTGTTTAGCCAGTGCGGCTGCTCCTTCATAATCTACAGAACCATCTTCATGAAATGGAGTAATCATGGCGGTAATAACCCGTCCGAATTTTGCTGTTGCCATTTTTTATTCTCTCCTTTTTTTAGTGGGCTGGTGCCGGCTATCGGCTGTCAGCTATCGGCTATCGGCCTTGGTGGGCGCCTTTGGGAAATATAGGAGCGCCAGTATGATAAAACCTTTACAACCGCCCTTACGGGCGGGGGGAAAAGAGTTTCCCCCTTGCCCGCTTCGCGGGACTTCCCCCGCAAGCGGTGGCAGAACAAAGCTCCGTGAAACATTTTCTCAGAAGTTACTCAATTTTAAGAACGGGTTGTTGTTCCCCCGCACAGCGGGGTGGCAAGGGAACTGGAGTTACACCAGCGAACTGGATTCGTAGGGGAGCTGTAGCGACCTGAGAATTCAGTGAGTCGGTGATAGCCGTGCTGTAGGGGAACGCAGCGACCCGAAAATCCAGTGACACGCTTCCCACCGGGGCAAAGGTGGTGCCGTAGGCACCAAAGGGGGAAAGCCACCAGAGGTGGCTAACTCACCACCAAGGTTAGAGTGACTTATGCGATAGAAAGGCATTCGCGTAACTCTGACTTTATACTCATCGTCCGAAGGGCGATACCACAACCCTCAGCCGCGAAGCGGCTGTCAAACCTGAGAACCCGACCGCCACCGGCCGGTCAATCTTAAAAACCTTTCTCCCGTCAAATCATATCATGGGCAATCATGTATTCTGCAATCTGCAGGGCGTTGAGGGCAGCGCCTTTGCGGATCTGGTCGCCGCAGACCCAGAGGTTGATGCCGTTTTCGCTGTAGAGGTCCTTGCGGATGCGGCCTACGGCTACGTCGGTCTTGTTGGAAGTGTCCAGGGGCATGGGGTAAATCATGTTGGCAATGTCATCTACCAGCTGGGCCCCTTTGAAGCCCTGGATGGCCTTCTTTACCTGGTCCGTGGTGATGTGTTCTTCTGTTTCAATGTAGATGGATTCTGCATGGCTCCGGATAACCGGTACGCGGACAGCGGTAGGCGTAATGGCGATGGTGTCGTCATGGAAAATCTTGTGGGTTTCGTTCACCATTTTCATTTCTTCCTTGGTATATTCATTATCAAGGAATACGTCGATCTGGGGAATTACGTTGTAGGCAATCTGGTAATGCTTGGGCAGGCTGGCGGAGGGAAGAATCTTCGGTTCGTAGGTTTCCCCTTTGGCAATGGCCGCCGCTTCGTCCAGGAGTTCGTCAATGCCGTCTTTGCCGGCGCCGGAAACGGCCTGGTAGGTGCTGACGATGATCCGTTTGATTCTGGAAATATCATAAATCGGCTTTAATGCCATGAGCATGATAATGGTGGAGCAGTTCGGGTTGGCGATAATGCCCTTGTGCTTTGCAATATCTTCCGGGTTGATTTCCGGAATTACCAGCGGCACTTCCGGGTCCATGCGGAAGGTGGAGGAATTGTCGATGACTACGGCCCCCCGTTTCGCCGCTTCCGGCGCCAGGGTCTTGCTGATGCTTCCGCCGGCAAAGAGGGCGATGTCGATATTTTCAAAGGATTCGGGCTTGGCTTCTTCGACGGTGTATTCCTTCCCCTTCACCATCAGCTTTTTACCGGCAGACCGTTTCGATGCCAGAAGCTTCAGGGATGCGAACTGAAAATCCCTTTCTTCAAAAAGGCGAATGAATTCCTGTCCCACGGCGCCGGTGGCGCCAAGGACTGCTACGCGCGGCAGTTTACTCATAGAAGCACCTCATTCCAGATAATTTTCCAAACCATATACAAAGCCCTTGACGGTCATGCACTTCTTGCATGCCAGCATGACGCCGGGCATAAAGGACTTTCTGTCCAGAGAATCATGACGAAGCGTCAGGATTTCCCCATAGCCGCCGAAAAGCACTTCCTGGTGAGCCACATAGCCGGGAAGACGGACGGAATGGATGGTAATGCCCTCATACTTGCCGCCACGGACGCCGGGAAGGCTTTCCTTCGTTTCATCCGGCTCCGGTGCGCTGGTGCGGGCAGCCGCCATCTTTTCGGCAGTAAGCTTCGCCGTGCCGGAGGGCGCATCATATTTATGGTTATGATGGAGCTCGATGATTTCCGCATTCGGCATGTATTTAGAAATTTCTGCAGACACCTTCATCAGAAGCACAGCGCCCAGGGAGAAATTCGGAGCCACCAGGCCATTGGCGCCGGTTTTGGCAGCAATTTCAGAAAGCTCCTTCCGCTGGTCCGCGGTAAGTCCCGTGGTACCGATGACCATGTTCACGCCGTTTTCAAGGACAAACTTCGCATTCTGATAAATCACCTTGGGGCTTGTGAAATCCACCACCACGTCCGGCTTCTTCACCTTGAATGCTTCCTCCAGGGAGGGAGAAATGGTAATGCCGTTATGGCCGGTGCCGACCACTTCCCCCAGATCCTTCCCTGCAGCGCCGGGATCTACAGCCCCTGCGATTTCCAATCCTTCCTCAGCCATCACAGAACGGACCACTTCACTCCCCATGCGTCCGGCTGCGCCATTCACTAAGACTTCAATCATGAATAACTCCTCCTTCTATGGCTCTATAGGCGGAATTTCCCTATAAGGCATTTGATAGTTTGAATCTATGGTAGTATAAATCGACAATCACGTCAATATGGGAAATGATTTTTTATACATGAAATGGGGCCCCGGGTTCAAAGGGTTCAAAGGGTTCAGAGGGGAAGGTTCTTAAGTTGTGCGCCAGTTCGGCGTGTATAGTATAGTCTGGTGAAAGCC
>NZ_CALGPS010000098.1 GCF_937959425.1 uncultured Dialister sp. | reverse complement strand
CCACCCCCTATCCGGCTGCGCCGGACTTCCCCCTATTCAGGGGGCAGAATAAAACCTCCCTACGCTATCCTGTTGAGTCATGTGGCTCAATGCACAGCACCCATAGTGCCACTGTGCACATCCTGCATAGGATGTGCAAGTCGGGCAAAGTAAGGCGCCCAGCCTGCCCATAAAGGCGCTTTCCTTTTGCCTGCCCGACCGAACTCAGCGGGGGAAAGGTGGTGCCATAAGGCACCAAAGGGGGTGCTGTCTCTACGCGGAGAATGCTTTTGACTCATCTCTCCATGTTACTTCTCTGCTGAATTGGCCACCTCCGGTGGCCACCCCCTATCCGGCTGCGCCGGACTTCCCCCTATTCAGGGGGCAGAATAAAACCTCCCTACGCTATCCTGTTGAGTCATGTGGCTCAATGCACAGCACCCATAGTGCCACTGTGCACATCCTGCATAGGATGTGCAAGTCGGGCAAAGTAAGGCGCCCAGCCTGCCCATAAAGGCGCTTTCCTTTTGCCTGCCCGACCGAACTCAGCGGGGGAAAGGTGGTGCCATAAGGCACCAAAGGGGGTGCTGTCTCTACGCGGAGAATGCTTTTGACTCATCTCTCCATGTTACTTCTCTGCTGAATTGGCCACCTCCGGTGGCCACCCCCTATCCGGCTGCGCCGGACTTCCCCCTATTCAGGGGGCAGAATCACCTGTGCTTCCCTTAGAGCAACTTACGAAGAAGCAGCACCGCGAAGCCTTGTTGTCCCCCCGCCTGCGGGGGGAAGGTGGTGCCGTAAGGCACCAAAGGGGGAACCTCCTCAGTATTGAGAATGCTTTGAGGGAAATCTGCCTCCATCTCTTCCCTATTATACCATAGAAAGAAACGCCCGAGGGCGTGGGACGCACCAGTTCACCAGCACACTAGTACACCAGTACACCAGCACACTAGTACACTATCCCCCTTACAACATTTCCAGGAGCCTATTCACTTCTTCGTCGGTGGTGGCCCAGGAGGTGGCGATGCGCATGACTACCTGATTTCCTTTATTTTCCCAGAAGCCCAGTTCCACTTTGCCGGAGAGTTCTTTCGCTTTTTCTTTGGTGAGGGTGATGAAAATCTGGTTGGTGCTGTTTCTTACGTGCTGGTGGTACCCTTTTTCATCCAGCGCTTTCCGGATGCGGTCGGCCTGACGGTCTCCGTTTCTTCCCAGTTTTTCGTAAAGGCCGTCACTGAGGAGGGTGTCGAACTGGATGGCTGCAATCCAGCCTTTGGCCAGGAGGGCGCCGTGCTGTTTGACCATGGTGAAGAAGTGGGGCACCCGGTCTTTTTTCGGGAATACCACCGCTTCTCCCAGAAGGGCGCCGCACTTGGTGCCGCCGATATAGAAGGCGTCACAGAGCCTGCCTAAATCGGGAAGGGTGACGTCATTTCCTTCTGCCGCCAGACCGTAGGCCAGACGGGCGCCGTCTACGTAAAGGGCAAGGCCCTTTTCCCGGCACACCCGGCTGATGTCTTCCAGTTCTTTCAAGCTGTAGAGGGTGCCCCATTCCGTGGGCTGGGAAATATATACCATGGCCGGCATGACCAGGTGGTCATGGTTTTCGTCTTTCCAATAGGCATCGGCGGTTTCTGCAATCTGCTCTGCCCTGATTTTCCCGTCCACCGCAGGAATTTCCAGCACCTTATGACCGTCGTGTTCGATGGCCCCTGCTTCGTGGGCGGATACATGGCCTGTGTGGGCGGCAATAACGCCTTCGTAAGGACGGAGCATGGTGTCAATCACCACGGCATTGGTCTGGGTGCCGCCGGAAAGGAAGAACACATCCCCCTCCGGCACCCCTGCGGCGGCGCGCACCCTGTTTCTGGCGGATTCTGAAATTTCATC
Organism: uncultured Dialister sp.; assembly: GCF_937959425.1. Classification (GTDB taxonomy): domain Bacteria; phylum Bacillota; class Negativicutes; order Veillonellales; family Dialisteraceae; genus Dialister. The sequence continues at coordinate 10,482 of NZ_CALGPS010000098.1, read as the reverse complement.
GGACCCGTAGCCGGTGAGCTTCTTTCCCTTAAGGGCAGAAAGCCTTTCCAGAATTTCCGGCGTTCCCGTTTCCATGTAGTCTGAAGCAAAGTATAATTTTTCCATTTTCCTTCCCCTTCCCTTTCGTTTGGGACTATTGTATATCAGCGGGAGGATGGTGTAAATAAGAAAGGGGCTGCAAAAGATACAATCATTGTCTGCAGCCCCTTTCAGGGGTTCAAAGGGTTCAAGAGAGAAGGTTCTTAGGATTGACCGGCCCGCTGGGCCGGAAGGTTCTTAAGTTTGACAGCGCCTTTGGCGCTGAGGGTGGTGGATAGCCGCCTTTGGCGGCTATGATTATATATGCCGCAAAAAGTTTCCTATAGAGCCTGATACCACTGCGAATCACCGCGGCAGGAAACTAATCGCTAAAAGTTTCCTATAGAGCCTGATACCACTGCGAATCACCGCGGCAGGAAACTATTTGCTAAAGGTTTCCTATTGCGCATGACACCACTGCGAATCTTCGCGGTAGGAAACCTTACACACAAAAAGAGCCATGAAGAGATGGCTCCCATCTTTTCACGGCTTCTTTATTTTGCAGAAATCAGATTTTTCTTCCCGGGTAGGCTTTGAGGCCTTCGCCCAGGAGATGGATGGCTTTTTTGAGGTCTTCCACGTTCAGTACATAGGCCAGGCGAGCTTCGTCCACGCCCTTGCCCGGTTCGGCGTAGAAGCCATTGCCCGGGGCAATCATGACGGTTTCACCGTTTTCTTCAAAGTCCTGCAGCATCCAGATGGCAAATTTTTCCGCATCGTCCACCGGGAGCTTCACCATAACGTAGAAAGCGCCCTTGGGGTCGGAGGAAATGACGCCGGGGATGGCGGCAAGGCCGGCGGCAATGGTATCGCGCCGTTTCTTGTATTCCTGGTTTACCGCATCCAGGTAGGATTTCGGCGTATCGTAGAGAGCGGCAGCTCCTACCTGTTCCACCGTAGGCACGCAGAGGCGGGCCTGGCAGAATTTATTAATCTGGGCAGTGAATTCTTCATTCTTGCAGAGGAGGCAGCCGATGCGGGCACCGCAGGCGCTGTATCTCTTGGAAACGGAATCCACAATAATCAGATTGTCAGCCAGATCGTCATAGGTGCCGAAGCTGGTGTAAGCACCGTCGTATACGAATTCACGGTATACTTCGTCTGCAATGAGGGCCAGTCCGTGCTTCTTCACTACGGCGGCAATCATGTCCATTTCCGCTTTGGTGTATACCACGCCGGTAGGATTGCCGGGGTTGGTGAGGAGGATAAGGCGGGTCTTATTGGTAATATACTTTTCCACCGTTTCCTGGTCCGGCAGGCGGTAGCCGCTTTCGGCGCTGGTGGGCACAGCCCTTACATGGGCACCGGCGATTTTGGCAAAGGAATTGTAGTTGGCATAGAAAGGTTCAAATACCAGGATTTCATCACCGGGATCGCAGAGGGCCAGGGCTGCCAGCTCCAGGGCTTCACTGCCGCCGGCGGTGATATAAATATTTTTCTCGCTGTATTCCATGCCCCATTCCCTGTAGTATTTCTGGATCTGGTGAATGAGGTGCATGTCCCCCTGGGAGGGGCCATAGGCCACCGTCTTTTTATCAAAGCTGCGGATGGCTTCCATGAACTGGGGCGGCGTTTCAATATCCGGCTGACCGATATTCAGATGATAAATTTTCTTCCCCGCCTTCTCCGCTTCCACGGCATAAGGTCCCAGTCTGCGAATCGGAGAAGTGGTCAGGCTCAGTGCTCTCTGTGAAATCTTCATCATAATCCCTTCCTGTTTCTAAAAATACCATAAAATCATAAGTCCATACTTTTATTATTATATACCTTTTCCGGCTTTCTGCCATGGGAAAATTGGGAAATAACCATACTGCGGCCCGCCGCCATCGTCATTTCGACCGCAGCGAAGCAGAGTGGAGAAATCCCACGCTCTAATGGCACAAGCCGCTTTTGGCTGGAGATTTCTCGACTCAGAGCCTCAGCAGTTCCGCTCGAAATGACGGTAAGGCAGAGCTGCCCCCACGAAAAAAGGCAGGGAAGAAATGACTGCACATTTCTTCCCTGTCCTTTTATTTTCTGCTCTTTTATTTCTTCAAACTGTTCCACGATTTCTTCCGGTTCCTTGACTTTGTACCAGAAGGAATAGAGGGCAGGGACGAAGAGGAGGCCCAGGGGGGTGGCCACGGAGAGGCCGCCGATGAAGGCAGCGGACATGGGGCTCCAGAAGGGGTTGGGGAGAAGGGGAATCATGCCCAGCACTTCCGCAAAGGAGGTAAGCATGATGGGACGGAAGCGGAGGACTGCCGATTCCACCACTGCGTTGTAGGGGGTCATGCCCTCTTCCAGGTGCTGGCGGATCTGGTCCAAGAGAATGATGCTGTTTCGCACCACCATGCCGCCGATGGCCAGCATGCCGATGATGGCCACGAAGCCCATGGGCTTCTGTGTCACCACCAGAGTGAGAATACAGCCGATCATGCCAAGGGGCGCGGAAATGGCGGCAATCACCATGAGCTTTAAGTCCTTCAGCTCGAACATGAGGATCATGAGGATGATGAACACCATAATAGGTACGGTGGCCATGATCTGGCTCATGGAGGTGGCGCTTCGTTCCAGGGTGCCGTCCTTTTCCAGGGTGTACCCTTCAGGCAGGTTATTTCTGAAATCTTTCAACGTCTTGTCATAGAGGGCGTTGGCCACGGAGTCGGAGGTCACGCTGCCGGTAATATCGCTTCTGATGGTAATGCAGGGTTCAATATTTCTCCGCCAGATGGTACTTGTTTCGTTCTGGTAGGAAATATCGGCGAATTCGCCCAGCGGCACGTAGCGGCCGTTTCCTGCATAAACGGGCAGGGAGGAGAGGCTTGCCAGGCGGGCAGCGTTGTCCCCTTCCAGACGGAAGGAAATAGGAACCAGCTGGTCGCCCTGATAGGATTCAGCCACTTTGTAGCCCGAAAGTTTCACGTACAGGTCCTGGGAGACAGCGTAGTTGTCGATGCCCAGTTCCCGCACCTTATCCTGGTTGATGGTAAGGTGCACCGTAGGCGTCTGCTGGGGCCAGTCAAGGGACGCATTGGTCACGTTCGGATGCTGCTTCACCAGAGCCAGTGCTTCTTCCGCCAGGGCTGCCGTTTTGCCGGCATCAGGGCCCCGGAGACGGAGCATGACAGGATATTCTGCCGGCGGGCCGGTCTGGATGAGGCGGGTATGGGCCCGGACTTCCGGATATTTCTCTGCCAGGAAATCCTGCACTTCCTGCCGCAGGCTGTCACGGGCTGTGGTATCTTTGGCCACAATAATCATCTGTCCATGGTCATCCTCTGCGGCTTTGGGGTCGAAGAGAAGGATGAAACGGGGCGCCGTGTCTCCGATGTAGGTGGAGAAAGAAGACACCCGGTCATCGCCGTACAGGCTGTCCGCCACGGCACTCATCACCTTCTTTGTATCCTTGATGGAGGCACCGGAGGGAAGGTTCACGTCCAGAATGATTTCAGGACGTACGGACGCAGGGAAGAATTCCTGATTTACAAAGGGCAGGGTAAGGAGGGAAAAGACGAAAAGTCCTGCCACGCCGATAATGGCGGTTTTTCTGTAATGGATGAAAAGTTTCACCGCTTTGCGGAAAGCGCCGTAGGCCTTATTCTGGATTTTCACCTTGAGGGGATTCGGTTTCCCCAGCTTGATGAACTGGTATCCCAAAACCGGGCTTACGAAAATGGAAGCAATCCAGGAAAGAAGGAGGGTAGAGCTGATTACCCAGAAAAGGGAATTGGTATATTCGGTCACCTGGCCTTCCGCCAAACCTACGGGAATGAAGCCGGCAGCAGTAATCAAGGTGCCTGCCAGCATGGGGGCGGCGCAGGCTTTATAGGCCCCTTCCGCCGATTCCATGCGGCTGAAGCCGTGCTCCAGCTTTACCTGCATCATTTCAATAACAATGATGGCGTCATCCACCAGAAGGCCCAGGGACACGATGAGGGAGCCCAGGGATACGATATGCAGGTCGATGCCCCTCCATTTCATGAAGAGGAAGGACGCGCACACCACCACCGGCACGCACATGGCCAGCACCATGCCGCTCCGAAGGCCCAGGGACAGGAAGCTCACCGCCATAACAATGATGAGGGCTTCAATGAGGGCTTCCGTAAATTCAGCAATGGAGTTGTTCACCACCTTCGGCTGGTCCGCCACCAGGCTCACTTCCATGCCTGCCGGAAGGTCGCCTTTCATCCGGTTCACAGCGGCCTCCAGGTTCTTGCCCAGGGTAAGGTTATTGCCGCCGTCTGCCATGGCAATGGCAATGCCGATGGCCGGCTTGCCGTTGAAATACATGAGAGAGGTTTCGGGATCCGTATAGGTCTGGGTCACCTTCGCCACATCTCCCAGATGGAAATTCCGCTCACCTGCATGGATGGGGATATTTTCCAGGGCCTTCGTGGTTCCCAGAAGGCCGTCCACCCGGATGGCCACATTGCGGGTATCAGTATGAATGGTGCCTGCAGGCATCATGGCGGACTGCTGCTGCAGCAGCCTGTAAATATCGGAAGGATTCAGGCCGAAGGACGCCAGCTTGTTCTGGTCCATTTCCACATAAATCATCTGCTCCTGCACGCCCAAGAGCTTCACCTGCTGCACGTCCGGCACCAGCACCAGCCGGCGGCGGATGTCTTCGGCGTACTTACGCTTTTCCTCGTAGCTGTAGTCATCGCCGGTTAAAGCGTAAATGGAGCCGTACACATCGTCAAAGCGGTCGTTAATCACCGGGCCTCTTACGCCGGCAGGCATTTCGCCCCACACATCGGTAATGGCGTTTCGCACGTCATGCCAGCGCTGCTGCACCTCCGATTTCGGCACACTGTCCTTCAGATCCACGTAAATGACGGTCTTACCGTCGTGGGTGAAGGATTTGATATAGTCCAGTCCCTTCGTATCCTGCAGCTTCCGCTCCAGGGGATAGGTGACCTGCTCCGTAATCTGCTCTGCCGTAGCGCCGGGCCAGGCGGCGGCAACCACCATTTCACGGATAGTAAAATTCGGGTCTTCGCTTCGGCCCAGCCGGAAATAGGAAAAAATCCCTCCGATAATGATGGAGATAATGAAGAAATAGATGATCTGTTTATGGCGGATGGCCCACTCCGCCAGATTCAGCCTTTTCATGTCCTCACCTCTTCACCTTCCGTCAGCTTGGAAGCGCCGGCGGTGACAATGCGGTCTCCCTTGGAAATACCGCCGGTGATTTCTACCGTATCATCGCCATAGCGGCCTACGGTCACCGGCACCAGGTGCACCTTATTGTCCTTCACCACCCACAGGGAAGGATTTTCCTTCTGTGTGGCCATGGCGGAGAGGGGCACCATGAAGCCCCGGCCTTCCGTATTTCCGCCAAACTTCACTTCCGCCGTCATGCCTACCACCACCGAATCCGGCGGGTCCATGAGGGTCACCTTGGCGTCATAGGTGCCGGTCTGGGAATTGGGGGCGGCTGCAATGTCCCGCACCTTTCCTTCCACCGTCACACCGGGGAGAGCCCAGAAAGTGACTGTGGCCGGCGTCCCTACCGCATAGGAGCGATACTGTTTTTCCGTCAGGGAAATATGAACATCCAGCTGGGAATCGTCGATAATGGTCACCACCGGCGTACCGGCAGCCACCACCTGTCCCACCTCATACATAGTGGAGCCGATGACCCCGTCACGGTCTGCCGTGAGGGTGGTAAAGCCCAGATTATTCTGTGCCCGGGAAAGAGTGGCTTCCGAAGAGTCCAGCTCCGCCTGGGCCAGCCGGGCCTGGTTGTTCACCTGGTCCATGTTTAAATCGGAAATGGCATTGGCGGCGTGGAGCTTTTCGTAACGGGCCTGGGTAGAATAAGCAAGTTCCGCCCTGGCCCGGGAAGCAATGACGGCACTTTGGGCCGAAGCCACCTGCTCCTCTGCGTCCTTGGAATCCACCTTCATAAGAGCCTCACCGGCACTCACCCGCTGGCCCTGATCCACATACCGGGCCATAATGCGGCCTCCCGTCTGGAAAGCCAGAGGAGACTCGAAATAGCCGTGCACCGTACCGGAAAAGGTGGTCTTCTCCCCCTTCGCCGTTTCACCGGCCACCACCGTTTTCACCAGCGGCGCCTGGGTGGACACCGCCTCCTGCCTGCCGCAGCCTGCCATGAAAAAGGTCATGCCCGCAGCCACGAGGCACACCCACTTCTTCCAATTTCTCATCTCGTTTTCTCCCCTTTCTTTTCAGCCTCAGCAGGAGTACATTCGTCATCCCGCTTTTCCAGCCCCTTCAGCATAATATCCTCCAGAATCTCCAGCACATCCCGGCCGGTCATATTCGTTTTCCGAAGGAAATCGGGATCCGTGAGCCCCCGGGCCGCAGAAAACACGCACTGCCGCACCACAGGGAGATTCACCTTCCGGTATTCGCCCTTCTCCACCCCTTCCTTCAGAAGGGCCATCATATCATCAAACCGGGCTTCCCGGTACTGATCCCATTCCTTCCATATATCCTCATACCGGGCCTCCAGATCCTCATTCACCGCATCCGGCAGGTACCAGAAAGTATGGAAAAAAAGGCCGCAGTAAGCCATAAGCCGCCGGTTCACCGGCCCCTGGCCGGAAAGGAGCTCCGCCGCCTTCCGGTCAAACTTATCCATGGCCCAGTGCATCACCAGCCGTATCAGATCCTCCTTGGAATCTACAATCTTATAAATGGAACTCTTGCTGGCATGAAGTTTCCTGGCCAGGTCATCCATAGTAAATTTCAGCGACCTGGACTCCATCTCCTCCAGCGTCGCCTGTACAAGTTTATCCTTCATAACTTCCTCCTGGTACTGGATTCGTTTTTTTAGTACTGGCATTATTATAGAAGATAGGGGAAGGGGATGTCAATAAGGGCGGCGGCAGGCCGCCGCCGGGTTCAGAGGGTTCAAAGGGTGGGAGGAAGTTTGACGGGGCTTCGCCCCGAAGGTTCTTAAGGTTCTTAAGTTTGACGGCCCTTTCAGGGCCGAGGGTTGTGGATTGCCCTTCGGGCAATACTTATAAATGCCGCCTTCGGCGGCGGGCGGCGGGAAGCCGGAAGCCGACAGCCGACAGCCGACAGCCGGAAGCCGGAAGCCCACTAGTACACTAGCACACTAGTCCACCAGCCCACTATCCCCCTATTTCCCCATCCCTCTTCTTTTTTCATATAGTATAATAAAAGCAAAGCAGTCATTCTGGAGAAAGGAAGGGATCCCATGATACACATTGCTCTGGTTGACGATAATCCTACGGATATAGACATTGGAAAGCAGTATGTACAGACGTATTTCAAAAGCCGCTGCGATGCGGCCAATATGGAAATCACCGTTTCTTCCTACATGGACGGTCCTTCATTTCTGGCGGATTTCCGTCCCGATGATTTCGACCTGATTCTTTTGGATATTTACATGCCTGCCATGGAGGGCACCGATGTAGCCAGGGAAATCCGTCGGTTGGACGAGGGTGTGAAAATCATATTTCTCACCACCAGCCGGGAACACGCTCTGGAGGGATATAAGGTCTTTGCCTCCGGCTACATTCTGAAACCTGTGGTGAGCCATAAGAAGGAGCTGTTTCAGGCCCTGGACCATGCCCTGCCCAAGGGCTCATTGAAGCCTGCAGTGCTTTCCGCCAAGATTCCGGGGTGCGAAACCCTCCGCGTCCCCTTCAGCCGCATCCTTTACGTAGACTGCAGTGAAGGAAGAAACGCGTCCATCCACCTCATGGATAAAACCGTCAATACCACCAACACCTTCCAGGAGCTCTCCGCCGGCCTGGCGGAAGACCCCCGCTTCTTTGAATGCTACCACCGCCTGATGGTGAACATGGACTACATCGAATCCATGGAAGAGGACTCCTTCCTGCTGAAAGGAAATCTGTCCGTCCCCATCAGCAGGAGAAAGAAAAAAGAAGTGAAACATCATTATATGCAGTATATGCTTTCGAAATAATGGGCCGCTCTGCGGTCCGGGTTCATAGGGTTCAAAGGGAAAGGTTCTTAAGATTGACGGCCCTGCCGAGCCGAGGGTTCTTAAGTTTGATGGGCCCTTTGGGCCCAAGGGTTGTGGTATCGCCGCTTTCGCGGCGATGAGTTGATAGGCTGCCTGTCGGCAGCGAAAACCATACAACCGGGCTGCGCCCGTTGGAAATGCACCCCTATCCCCGCCTATGGCGGTACTTCCCCCGGAGGGGGAAGTTATAGCAACGCTATGCATTGGGATACTTATGAGGTCATTGCTGCTCTGCTGTTTTATTCTGCCACCCGGAGGGGGGAAGTCCGGCGCAGCCGGATAGGGGGAGCCACCGCAGGTGGCTGATTCAGCAGAACGGTAAACGGAGACAGTGAGCCCTATGCTTCTTATACCATTCCGCCAGTCCCCCTTGGCGGCTGGCGCCACCCCTGCTAAAGCCGGGCACTATGGGCGCCGGGCAGGAGTGTCAACCGGTTTTTCCATCGCGCCGCAGGTCCGGTTTGCCTGTTTTCCTATCGCCTGCAGTGCTTCCCTAGCCCTTTGCACAACAATTTTCGCGCCGGGGAGCGCGTCAAGCTTAAGAACAATCCGACCATAGGCCAGTCACTCTTAAAAAATTTTATTTCTTCATTTCCAAAGGAGGTCTCTATGAGAGCCGCTATTCCTTTAGCTTTTTGCGTGGTGCTGGCCCATCTGGCGGGCCGGTATCTGTGGTTTGAATCATTCCGCCGTTTTCTGCCCGAACGCAGCCGGAACCGAATGATTCTTTCCTTTCTCATCCTTGGCGCCCTGAATGTGGCCTTTTATCTTTGGATTTTTTCCAATCCTGCCTACATGATCATGGCTTATAAGAGCGCCCTTGTCATAGGCTGGCTTCCCTATGTGCTTCTTTCCTTCTACTGGCTTCCCCGCCTCATAGCCCAGCAGATTTTCGTGTTCGGTATGCAGGGGCTCTGGATTCCCCTTCTTCACACCGTGAGCATGTTGACGATACTCTATTTCTTTCACGACGGCGAAACGCCGGAGAATCTGTACCTGGAGCTTTCCTTCTACCTCATTTATTTTATGGTGTCCCTGCCTCTTTCGGCCCATATGTTCCGCCACATGGTGCCTTCCCGGCAGCTCATCAATGACAAGGCCTACGGCTACTACATTGCCCTGCTGCCCATACTCATCGCCTGCATTCAGGTACCTATCAGCATGGATCAGGATTTGTGGACCATGGACAAAATCCTGTCCCGGCTCATTTCCTTTGCCTCCTTTCTGGCCCTCTATCGCTATGTGGCCCTGCAGGCAGAGGACCTTGAAAATGAAGTACTCCTCAAAAGTTCCAATGAAGTCCAGCAGAAGGCTATCCGTTTCTTCCAGAACAATATGCTTCTTATCCAGGCCAGCATGAAACGGTTCTCCATCCTCCGCCACGACATGCGCCACCAGATCAATATCATTTACGGTCTCATCAGCAGCGGGAAATCGGAGGAAGCCCTCCGTTTCCTCCGTACCTTCGACGAGCATCTGGAGAAAACAGCCATTCACCCCTTCTGCCTGAACCCCTTCGTAAACGCCATCCTTTCCGTTTACATCGTGAAGGCAAAGGACGCCGGCATTCCCGTCACCTGCCGTGTAAATTTTCCTGAGAAAGTGCCGGAAGTACAGGAACGTCTTTCCTTCGCCCTGGCCAATCTTCTGGAAAACGCCATCCGCGCGTCGGAAAAGCAGGACAAAGACAAACGGTTCCTCCACCTCACCCTCCAGACCAAGGGCCGGCAGGTAGTGCTTTCCGTGGAAAACTACTGCGCCACCCCCATCCGCTTCGACCGGGAAGGCTACCCCACCACCGGAGAACCGGACCACGGCACCGGCATGACCTCCATCCGCCACTTCATCGCTTACTATAAGGGATATAAGAACTTCAGCCAGGAAAATGGGGTCGTGCGTTTTGAGATTTATTTCACCCTGCCGGAGGAAGGCGGCTCCGCCGCAGTATAAAAAGGGGCGCGCCTGTCGGCGCAGGTTGTATAGAAGGGTTGTGTTTCAAGGGGCGAAGGAAGGGTTCTTAAGATTGACCGGCCTACGGCCGGAGGGTTCTAAGGTTTGACGGGCCCTTTGGGCCCGAGGGTTATGGTGGCGGCTTCGCCGCAGATTTTAGCCCCCTTCCTTTGGAAGGGGGGGTGTCGCCGCAGGGATTCCCCTTTGTGCCACCGGCTCAGGGGGCGACGGCCCTTTGGGCCGAGGGGAAGGTATCGCCTACGGCAATGAGTATGTATGGCTGCTCCGCAGCCTTGGCGGGCGCCTGAACCCTCTTGCCTTCGGGAACATAAGAAAGCATCACCTATGACTCCACGCAAAAAAGGGGCTGTGAAAAAATGTAAATCATTTTTTCACAGCCCCTATTTTATATCAGCTGCCGCAAGCAGCTGACCCCTTCCGGCTCGCTGCGCTCGCCACCCACCCCTTAAACAGGGGTGGGC
>NZ_CALGPS010000097.1 GCF_937959425.1 uncultured Dialister sp. | reverse complement strand
GATTCGTAGGGGAGCGGTAGCGACCTGAGAATCGTGTGAGACGCTTCCCTTTGGGCAAGTCCGGCGCAGCCGGATAAGGGGTGGCCGCGGCAGCGGCCAATTCCCGCCGACCGGTATTTACCAATAGATGAGACACTATCGGCGCTTACGGAGATTCTTCGCCTGCGGCTCAGAATGACTTGTCCGGCGGGAAGGTAAGAACGTAACGCTGACTTTATATTGCGCCCATAGGGCGCCTCCACAACCCTCGCCCGCAAAGCGGGCGTCAAACCTAAGAACCTTAAGAACTTTCGGGGCCAAAGGCCCCGTCAACCCTCCTTTTGGAACCCTTCCGGCAGGCCCCCTTTGGTGGCTGACGCCACCACCTTTCCCCCGCTAAAGCGGGGGCACTATGGGCGCTGAACAGTTTGCACATGATTCTAAAGGAAAGCATAGAGAGGCTTATTCTGTCCCCTGAATAGGGGAAAGTCCGGCGTAGCCGGATAAGGGGTGGCCGCGGCAGCGGCCAATTCAGCAGAATGGCAGGTGGGAAAAATGAAACGCAGCCAAAGCCGCTTGTACCCTTCCGGCAGGCTCCCTTTGGTGGCTGACGCCACCACCTTTCCCCCGCTAAAGCGGGGGAAAGGTGGGCGCTGAACAGTTTGCACATGATTCTAAAGGAAAGCATAGAGAGGTTTATTCTGCCCCCTGAATAGGGGGAAGTCTCGCCGGATAAGGGGTGGCCGCCGCAGGCGGCATATAAAACTTCATTGCCCGCAGGGCAATCCACCACCCTTGGGCCCATAGGGCCCATCAAACTTCAGAACCTTAAGAACCTTCGGGGCCAAAGGCCCCGTCAACCCTTTCCTTCTGAACCCGGGCCGCTCCGCGGCCCCTTCGGCCCTATCCACAGAATCCGCTCATTCCCCATTTCCCCCAGTCTGTGGGAGATGGAGAGGACGGTGCGCTTTTGAGAGGCCCGGGAGAGGGCGTCCAGGACTCTCTTTTCTGTGAGGGAGTCCAGGTGGGCATTCATTTCATCCAGAAGGAGGAGGGGCGGGGAGAAGATCATGGCCCGGGCGATGGCAAGAAGCTGGAGTTCCCCCTGGGAGAAGAGGCCTTCATGGAAGGGGGTAGAGAGCTTTTGGGGAAGGGCCATGCAGGTGTCATAGAGGCCGGCCATTTGGAGGGCGGGCCGGATTTTTTCGTCGGTGACGCGGTCATCGCCCAATGTGAGCTGGTCCCGCAGGGAGCCTTCCACCATGGGGATGGACTGGCTTACAAGGCCGAAGATTTCCCGGCGCTTTTCCGGCGGAAGGGACTGGGGATTTTGGCCGAATAGGGAGATGGTGCCCTTATCCGGCGGATAGAGGCCGCATATGAGTTTGAAAAGGGTGCTCTTGCCGCTGCCTGTGCGGCCGGCAATGGTGAGTTTCTCTCCCGCCTTCAGGGTGAGGGAGAAATCATTGAAAAGGGGATGGCCTTTATCATAGGCAAAGGAAAGATGGCGGATTTCCAGAGGAATGCTGTTTTCCTTTCCTGCCGGAGGGATTTCCATTTCCTTTTCCATCATGAATGCACGGATGCGGTGGGCGCCGGCCATGGCGGACTGGATGTTTTCGATTTCCATGCCCATGCTTTCCAGGGGGGAGAAAATCTTTCCCACGTAGGCAATGAGGGCGGCGGCGGTGCCGGCGGTCATGCCGAAGAGGGCGGCGGAGCCGGAAGCGGAGAGGATGCAGAGGAGGGCGATGATGAGGGCACTGGTGGTGATGATGATGGGAGAATAGATGGAATCGTAGAAATTGGTTTTCTCCATGGCCTTGAAGCTTTGGGAAATGGAGGTGCTGTACCGCTTTTTCATGAAGTCCTCGCAGCCCATGAGACGGATGGTGCGGATATTGGCGGCGGTTTCGGGAATGATTTCATTGGTGGACGCTACGGCCTGCCGGTTTTCCAGCTGGGCGGCCAGCATGCGTTTCCGGAAGGCACGGGTGAGGAGAAAGAGCAGGGGAAGGGCGATGAGGAGCAGGATGAAAAGGCCTCGGCTCAGGTAGAAAACGGCGCCCAGAATGGAAAGGACACGGAAGCTGTCGGCAGCCATGCTGATAATGCCGGAGTCAAAGAGATCTTCGATGGTGTCCACATCGTTCACAAAGAGGGAGGTGGTGCTTCCGCCATCCCGTTTGATGAAATAGGAAGCCGGCAGGCGGCAGAGCTTTTCCGCCATGGCAGACCGTATATGCTTCGTCACTGCCTGGCCGAAGATGGTAATAAAGGATTCCCTGGCTGCGTCGGAGAGCCCAGAAAGGGCGGTGAGGGCAAAATAGAGAATGCCGAAAAGGAGGAGGCCCCTGGCATCGATGGCCCCTATGGTAAGAGAGTCGATGGCCCGCTTGAGCACCAGCGGCGGGAGCACTCCAAGGATAAGGGAAACCAGAATCACCGCCAGAAGGGAGAGAGTAAGTCCGGGACGGGCGGATATGGCGGTGAAAATAATCCGCTTCAGACTGGCTTTTGATTCACGCATGGCGTTCTCCTTTGAAATAGTGGGATAGTGGGATAGTGAGCTAGTGAGCTGGTGAGCTGGTGGGGACTGGGGA
>NZ_CALGPS010000096.1 GCF_937959425.1 uncultured Dialister sp. | reverse complement strand
CTAGCCTGCCCATAAGAGCGCTTTCCTTTGGGCCGCCCGACCGAACTTAGCGGGGGAAAGGTGGTGGCGCCAGCCACCAAAGGGGGGAGTGTTTTTCCCTCGCCCGCAAGGGCGGTTGTACGGTTTTTTCATACTGGCGCCCCTTCTTTTTGAAGGGCGCCCACCACAACCCTCGGCCCCGCAGGGGCCGTCAAACTTCAGAACGCTCGCGCCGGCAGGCGCGTCAAACTTCGGCCCGAAAGGCCGTCAACCCTCACGCCAAAGGCGTGTTCTTCTCATAGAACCTCTGCCGTCCATAGGGCGTATTCTTCTTACCTGCGCTCCTGCTCCAGCCGTCAATCCGGCTCATGATGGAAGAGATTTCATAGCTGTCCTGTTTTTTCATGCGGGCGGGATCCTGCCCCAGACATTCTGCAAAAATCTCCATATTGGTGACGGTTTCCCTGATGATGGTTCCCTGTTCCTGCGCCCCTTCCGCGCCGGAAAGATAGACCCTCCTTTCTGTGAGGTCCATGGTATCCCAGCTTTTGGGCAGACGGATTTCCAGGTATCTCCGCACCAGTCCTTCCCTGTCGTCCGCTTCCATGGCGGCCTGCTGCTGTTTCCGGGCAGCGGAAAGGAGGTCGTTTTCAAGATAGAGGGGCTCTCTGGCTTTCCAGATGGTCATGGCTTCGGCCCAGATCTGGGCGATTTTGTCCTTCATCATGTGCCAGGGCTTCCTTGTATGGCTGCCCTTGACAGCTACCGGCCAGAATCTCCTGTTGCCGGTGACGTCACGCAGAAAGCCGTTTTCCGCGTTGGTGGTGCCTACGATGACGCACTGCCTTGGATGGCTTTCCACGTTGATGCCGTAGCTGGCCCTGTATTTGTCGTCCCTTCTGGAAATAAAGGATTTCACGGTTTCAATGTCCGCTTTTTTCATGCCCGCCAGTTCTCCCAGTTCCAGGATGAAATAGCCCTGCAGTTTTTCCGCGGCGGCCTTGTCCCTCATGTCGGTCAGTGTGAGGCTGTCGGAAAACCATTGTCCCCCGAGACGCTCGAAGAGGGTTGATTTCCCCAGCCCCTGGGCTCCGTTTACAATGAGGACAGAATCAAATTTCACCCCCGGTTGATGAACCCTTGCCACGGCGGCGGCCATGGTCTTTCTGGTGACTGCCCTTGTGTATTCGCTGTTTTCGGCGCCCAGGTAGTCCACCAAAAGGGTCTCCACACGTTTCACGCCGTCCCAGGGCGGAAGAGACGCGAAATATTCACGGATAGGATGAAACTGGCGCTCGCTGGCCACGGTAATCAATGCGTCTTTCGATTTCATAGGCGCGTAAATGCCGTAGTGGCTGGAAATATAGGCATTCAGCTGGGACATGTCATTGTCAGACCAGCCCGGCTTGATTCTGGGCCATGGAAGGGAGCCTCTCACGTCTACGGAGTCGGTCAGAAGGTTGTAGGCAATGGGATAGAGCTTTTCATCCATGCGAAGAATGGTCAAAAAATTGGTGAGACAGTTGTCCACCGTACCGTCAGACTTGAATTTCAGTCTGGCGGTGAGATTTTTCACAGTATTTGCTTTGGCTGCTTTCGGCACAGGAACCTTGAAATCTTCTTCCGCTTCCCTGGCTTTCGATTTCAAAATTTCTTCCCTTACCCGCCCGTCTTTTTTTGCAAAGTCAATCATGGCCTTGTAGGACGGTAGACGGTCCACCGGTACAGTGGTGTCAGTATCGCTGTCCAGCTGGCCAAAGCGAGTAAGACGCACGGCGTCAAAGGCATTCATCAGTTTCCCGCAGAGAGGATCCGTGGCATGGAAGGAATACATGAATTTTCCCTCATACACCACTACCCCTGCCGATGAATCGGCGGGCTTGTAGTCATAGCGTCCGGGAATGACAGACGGCTCATACCGGTCAGAAAGGAATGTCCGGATCACATCATCCATAGGCCAGGCCCGGCAGAACGCGCCTACCAGTCCCCTCTTCCCATATGGATCATCCGCTTTTGCCACCGTGGCCGCCACGCCCTTTCCCTCTGCGCATGGCCATGAAGAGACGTCGGTCCAGTCTTTATATTCCTTCAGAACCTCATCGGGATCCAGCAGCTCCATTTCCTGTCCCTCGGCCACATACTCCCCGTCCTTTGACACGGATCCCCAGTACATGAGGCGCTCCGGCTCGAAGGTGGTTGGGTCAAAAAGAGCCATGCCCAGTTTCTCCGCCACCTTCCGCGAAATGGCACCATACTCCGCAGCGCTCACATCACGGGAAAGAGGAATCACCAGCCGAAGCCGCGGCTTCTCAGGGCTGCTCTTATGGGTGGAGTAAAGAAAACAGGTGCAGGAAAGCTTTCCCAGAACATCCCTGTCAACGCCAGGATAGCCGTAGTCCATGTCAAGAGTCAGAAGAGAACGCAAAAGCACATGGGACTTCTTCCGGAGCCCGTCCTTCAGCGCCCCGCCTACAAATCCGCCTACATCCTTCACATCAGCCTGCCGGGCACGGGTCATCTGCCGGTACTCCGCCGCCGTCTCCCCTGTCCTCACAGGGCGGCGCATCCGCTCCACCAGCTCGTGCCAGGTCATAGACCGGTTTTCCCAAATTTTCACTTTACGGTTCGAAGCTAAGGCAATTTGATAGGATCTTTCCATGGTAACAACCTTTCTGTTGAAATACAGGAATACTTGAGAAACAAAGAAGAATATGGAAGATAACATAGAACAGGCAGAAATTGGAATCCAGCAGCATAGGACAGCAGCCGGATCCAATCACTCCCCCATTCATTGAGTCAGATGATAGACTACCTGTCCCCCTTCCTTAACTCCTGCAGGAAAATCCTACTGGAGATTACAAAAAGAAGGAGAAGCAGAATCTGTCTTTGCCGTTTACCAACAATTCTGCTGAAGCAACCGAAGCATTTTGTACTGAATGTGAACATAGACCATCTCCTTTTCTGATTTGATGAAAATCATAACGGAAGCCTGAGCTGGACGATAGTTCCACAAAGTATGAACTTCAAATAACTCTGGCATTCCAAATACTGTACAATGGAAGCAAAAATTAACATGAAAAAAAGGCCGGGCATCAATAGCCCAGCCTTTTAAATACAAAATAGCCAGGCATGCAAAAGAACGTTTCTGGTTGCAACCAGCAAACATTATGCATGCGCAAATGTTAATTGTTAGTAAGACAGATATATTAGTTCCTATCCCTACTTATCGCAACTGATGTCGGAAACGGCAAAACCAACATTCTTCAGTGCATAGGATAAGATACATCATATTCATTTTAGCAGATACATGAATCTTATGCAACAATAAAATTGTGTTTGTTTAATAGAATTTATATACAAATAGATACCTTTTTTCATAGATAATCAGTTATTAATTTATACATCAGAACAGTTAATGGCATAAAATATTTTTAAAAGATTTCTATGTTAATTTGCCGGATAGGTTCCCGATTTATACAAACCTGTGCATGATAACTTCCTTTTATATAAATTACCTGTTTTCAAAAACTGATTCACTTTAGATTTTTCAGTGAGTGCCAGCGAAGCTGTAAAGGTTTTATAAAATTGGAGCCTTCCAGATTTTAGGCGCCCTCCATGGCATTTGCCGGCATAAAGGAAAAAACACCGCCCCATCCAGGGGCGGTGTTTTGGATCACCTCCTTACGCTTCATCTACCATATCATGAGTCTGTACGCAGCGGATTCCGGAAAGCGGATAATTGGTGATTCCAACAATCGCCTTGCCTGCATCCAGCAGCGCCTGGTCAGTGGCATCCAGCTTGATATTGGAGAAGCTCAGACTTTTGATCTTCGCAGCTCCTGCAGCTGTAGTGCCATCTTCTACACGAATCTGCAGTTTCAGGTCAGTCATTGCCTTTTTAACAGCCATAGGTTACCTCCTTTCTTTGTTGTAATACGCTTGAGATTCAATACGCTTTACAAGCCTCCTCAAGCCAGCTCTTCTTCCGTGGTGCTCACGATGACTGCTTTCTTGAAGTCGGTAAATTCCGCGCCGGAGCGGGTCACCATGATGGGCTGGATTTTGGCCACAGCCGCTTTCACTTCATCCAGAGTCAGTCCGTCTTTCGGATTGGCAATGGTGAGTGTGGAAGTGGCGTTGCTTCCTGCCGCAAACACAAGCTGCAGTGTCTTCATTCACATTCCTCCTTCCAGGGCACTTCGGATTTTTCATCCCGGGCCCTGGGATGTTCCGTTCATTTCACCCTCTACTATATACATACCGTAGGATTGAAATATGAGAAGTTCAGGCAAGAAAATAATTTTGAAAATTCTCATTTTCCATGAGTCGTCTGCGGATACTGGCCACATGGTAATACACACTTCTCCTTGAAACATTCCTTTCTTCCGCTATGGCCTGCCATGTTTTGCCGGAAAGCCTGCTGCCCAGAAGTTTCCTTTGAAGCGGCGTTAAAGTGCACTGATTCAGAACCTTTTCGATTTCACCCTCTGGTATGGAAAAGTCCTTTGTCCTGTAATCCACATCGGGAAACATGCCCGCTTCTTCCGCAGAACTGACCACTTTCCTCTCCACCCTGCTGTGGCGGAAATGTTTCAGTATGTACCATTTCAAATGTTTCATCACATACATGCGGAAATGGACCTTTTGGGAATCATCGTACGACAAAAGGCATTCCAGAAAATACACCCATAAATCCTGCTCCGCATCCTCGGCGTCCCATCCCTCATAAAAGCGGTGGGCCAAGTTATGGATATACTTTTTGAAATGCCTGTACAATGCTGCTTTTGATTCAGAATCGCCCTTTTTTGCTTTTACTGCCAGTTCATCATAGAAATTAATATTTTGCATCATGAGGATCACCCTTTTCCCTGATAAGCATCGGAAAAAACACCGGTGGTCCGCTTTTCTTCTCTATGTCTCTATTCAGCGCGTCTCTATCTGTCTCAAGCGTACCGGTATTCAATTTGTATTTATATTTATTGTAAACGATAATATAAGAAATTGGCAAGAGAATAAGTGGCTGGGGCACCTGACGGCGCAGTGGCCAGTGGCTAGTGGCTAGTGGCTAGTGGCTAGTGGCTAGCTACAAGCTACTAGCTGCGAGCTGCCTGCCGCCCCCAGGCGGCCGTACATCACAAAGAAACCCGGTGCCTTTCCATCCCCTATGCCCAATGAGTTCGGTGTCTGCATGGTCTACGGCCGCTGCTGTACGAGGTACGACGGCGCGCGCCAGGCATGAGTCTCCCGTCATTTCTGCCGCGATAGACGTTAAGTCCTGGATTTCTCTGCTATTTTTCAGTTGATACTGATTTTTACCATTTCCGGAAAATGGCGAGGGAGAAAAGCGGTACCATTTTCTGCTTTCCATCACTCCATAGAATCATTTCTTATGGCCATCTTGGAAACATATGGAGTGATATCCGGTAGAACCGCGGGCTTTTCATGTCCCTCTACTATATACATACCGCGAGAATGAAAAATGGGAAGTAGGAAATTGAAAATTTTTTGAAATTTTTCTGATAATCACAAAAACAGGGCTCCTTCAAAAGGAGCCCCGTCCGCTGAAGCGGGGTGGTGGACATCTTCAAATTATAGAAAGCCGCCTCTTTTTATAAAACCTTCACAACCGCCCTGACGGGCGGGGGAAAAGAGGCGCCCCTTCTTTTTAAAGGGCGCCCTACCACCTGCCGCAAGTCGGTGTTTTAATTGTATAATTGCGCCCGCAGGGCGCCACCACAACCCTCACGGCCGAAGGCCGTGTCAAACTTTAGAACCCTCGGGGCGACAGCCCCGTCAAACTTCGGCCCGAAGGGCCGTCAACCCTCACCCCTAAAGGGGAAACGACTCACTATGATTTGCGCGTCGCTTTGCTCCTTCAAATCATGTTCGCTGTGCACGCCCGCAGGGCGTGTCCCTAGCTCCCCGACTTCAAATCTCCCAGATGGGAGGTATCGTTCAGGGTATAGAGCATATTCATATCTCCCGGGTAGATGTTGACCTGGGAGATGCTGGCGTTGGAGAGGGCCAGGTTCCAGGACCTTGCCAGTGGAATGTCTATGAGGGCGCAGATGATGGTGCGGAGCGCCGCTCCGTGGCAGACGATGGCGTAGGATTTGCTGTCCCCCCGCTGAAGGATTTCATTCACCGCTTCCATGCACCGTTTCTGGCAGTCTTCGAAGGATTCGCCGTTCGGGAGTTTCAGTGTACCGGCGTCGTGGTACATGGCTTCGATCATGCCGGGCCAGATTTTTTCGATTTCGTCGTAGGTCTTTCCTTCCCAGTCACCGAAGGAGAGTTCCATGAGACGGCTGTCCGTTTCCAGGGGAAGGCCGTGGGTTTCTGCAATGCCTCTGGCGGTGTCGGCGGCCCGCTGAAGGGGGCTTGCGATGACGCCGTCCAGGTGGACGCTTCGGAAGCGTTCCACCGTTTTTTCTGCCTGGGCGAGGCCTTTTTCGCTTAAGGCCACGTCGGTGCGGCCCTGGTAGCGGCCGGAGCTGTTCCACACGGTCTGGCCGTGCCGTACAAGGTAAAGTGTAATCATGGATGGTAAACCTCTTTCAATGCTTTAAGGAGCCGGTCGTTTTCTTCCCTTGTCCTCACGGCCAGGCGGAAATAGGAGTCGTCAAGGCCTTCGTAGTTGCCGCACTGGCGGATGAAGATGTTTTCAGGAAGGAGAAGTTTCTGCAACTCGGCGGCGTCTTTGATGGAGCCGGTGAGTTTCAGAAGGATGAAATTGACGCAGCCCGGGTACACTTGAAGTCCTTCGATTTCCGAAAGGGCTTTCACGAAGCGGGCCCTTTCTTCTCTGCAGAAGGTTCTGGATTTTTCTATAAATTCCCTGTCTCCTGCGGCATAGGTCATATAGAGCTGGGCAGGGCCATTTACGTTCCAGGGGATGAGGCGGCTTTTGAGCTTTTCCGTCAAAGGGGGAGCGGCGAAGGAGCAGCCGATGCGGAGACCCGGCACGGCGTAGAATTTGGTGAGGGACATAACGACCACTACATGTGAATTGTTATTCACATAGGGACGGCAGGAAACGTCCCCTTCCACGAAGTCGATGAAGGATTCGTCAATCACAAGGAGGCTTTTCTTTTCTTCCGCCATGGAAAGGAGGGACAGGAAATCGTCTTTCCGGAGGAGGCAGCCATCGGGGTTGTTGGGATGGCCCAGGTAGATGAGGGAGTTTTCGGTCATCCGTTTTTTCAGTTCTTCCAGAGGCAGGGCAAAGCCATGGTCCCTGTCCAGAAGGAAGCTTTCCGTCGGAATGCCTGCCGCTTCTGCGGAAAGGCGGTATTCCGAAAAAGCAGGCGCCGGCACCAGCACTTTGGAGGGACGGATTATGGCAAGGAGTGTGTACATGAGCTCTGTGGCCCCGTTTCCAAGGGCGATGGTGTCCTTTGGCATATGGTAGGCTTTTGCCAGGGCTTCCGTCACGTCCCGGTCCTCCACATCCGGATAGCGCAGGGTTTCGATTTCCCAATAACGTTTAAGAGCCTTTCTCCCCTGGGGAGAAAGGCCGAGCGGGTTGATATTGATGCTGAAATCAAGGATTTTATTTCTTTCGGCAGGGGCAAGGGAGAATACGTCTCCGCCGTGCCTAGAGCTTTTCAAAGTCATTCACATCACACTTTCTGCACTGCATGCCCTGGTTTGTAATATGCACCAGGTCCAGGAAGGAAATCCTTCCCTTCATTTTTTCATCAAGGAAAGAGCGCACCGCCCAAGCGTCCCGGTCCATGGGGAGGATGAGGCCCAGCACCGTGCCGCTGTGGGCGCAGATCACCCCTTTCCCGCCCCTTGCAAGGCCGTGGCGGTAGAAATCGGAGAGCGGTTTCTTGAAGAGGATTTTCTGGTTGGCAAAGGAGGAAATGGACGCCGCCTCACCGATAAGGTCCAGCGATTTTTCCGCAATCCCCCTGCGGAAAAGGGCAAGGGCCCGGCTGATTTCCTTTTCATTGCTTCTCTGGAGATCCACCAGGTCCCCTCTGGAGTTAAACTGCATGGTGTCCACTTCCCCGCCGCAGTCGTAAACCAGGATCTGCATGGAAGGGCACAGTCCCATTTCATGGATGAGCCTTCCTTCCCGGTAGTCAAACTCCACGATTCCCGGGAAAAAGGTGGCATCGCTGGGTTCGATGGAAAGGGCAATGTCTGCAATTTCCCTTTCCGACAGCTTCCGTCCAAGGGAAAGAGCCGCCGCCTGGGCCGCCGCGCTGATATCGGCGGTGCTGGAGGCCATGCCTTTTCCCTTTTGAATATAGGATTTCAAACGGAGGGGCACTGCCCTTCCCCCTTCTCCCAGATAGGAAAGGGTATGGCGCACCGCCATTTCCGCCTTGGCCGGCAGCTTCTCCCCTGCCCCGTCAAAGCCGGAAAGGGCATAGGAAAAGCGGTCCACAGGGCAGGTGACCATAAAGGAAGAGCCATCCTTATAGCCCTGGATAAACTCCCCGCAGGAGCCCGGCGAACTGACTACATATGCCATACATTCCCCCTGGAAATCAAAACAAAGAGAAGAACAAGAAATACTTCCGTCACCTGATTCACAAAACCGTAGGTATCTCCGGTGGTGCCGCCGATTTTACCCACAATCCAGCGATTGAGGTAGAGCCCCAGAAGCAGGGACGCCCCTGCCAGAAGCACATAGACAAAGCCGAAATAGAGGGCCGGAAGAAGAGCAAAGAAAGAAGCGATGGCCACCGCATGTTTGGGACGGTAAGCGGAAAAAGCCTTCCCCATGCCGTAGGGCCGGGCATATGGATACTCACAGATGCTGATCACAAGATTCAGCCGCCCCAGCGTAGGCGCCGCCATGAGCACCGGATACAGGGCCCCGTCCAGAGACCCCAGTCCCAGGGTGTAGAGATTGATGAAAATAATCATGGACAAAAGGCCGAAAGAGCCGATGAGGCTGTCCTTCATAATCTCCAGGGACCGCTCCCTGGACCGGCCGGAAAAAAGCCCGTCCGAAGAATCCATGAGCCCGTCAGCCAAAGTACCGCCCGAAAGGAAAAGCTCCCCCAGCACGATGACAAAGGCAGTGAGATAGGGCATATCAAGAGGTTTCATGAGGAAATAGATGAGGCACATAAATGCGCCGATAATCCATCCATACACAGGGAACCACATTACACTTTTTCCGAATTCCTCATCCTTCCACACCGTACTGTTTGAAATATGGATGCGGGTGAGAAACTGCAGACCTACTAAGAAAGAATTCATATGGACACCAATGTTATTTATAAAAAAGGTTCTTAAGATTGACCGGCCCGTTGGGCGGTCGGGCTCTGAAGTTTGACGGCGGCTACGCCGCCGAGGGTTGTGGTGGCGGCTGACGCCGCAGTATAAAAGGGGGCGCGCCTGTCGGCGCAGGTTGTGTAGAAGGGTTGTGTTTCAAGGGGCTGGGAAAGGGTTCAGAGGGGAAGGTTTTTTAAGTTTGACCGGCCTTTGGACACGCCTACGGCGTGAGGGTTCTCTCCCCCCATTTTATTGTCCCACCGCTTGCGGGGTGGCAAGGGAACTGGATTCGTAGGGAGCCCTTGGGCGACTGAGAATCCAGTGACACGCTTCCCTATGGGTGAAG
>NZ_CALGPS010000095.1 GCF_937959425.1 uncultured Dialister sp. | reverse complement strand
ATATCTGTAATTATCTAATATATTCAACAATAAATAGTTATTCAGCATGCACTAAGTATACTTGGATGGAAATTTGTGCTTTCGGGTGATATTGAGAAGAACAAAGCGGATTTTTATAATAATATTCCCGTGGTAAGAATTTTTGATGAGGAAGAGATGCTCTCAAACTGCTTACAACTTACAGTACGGGCACCCAGCCGTATTTATGGAAATGGATATTTTAAGAGTCAAAGGGGAAGGGCGGAAATTCTAGCATATTATTCCACTATTCTAAAAAAACAGGGCTGGATAATGAAGGACGTCCATACTAATCGTGAAGAAGATTCCGGAAAGACTATCTGTACCTATTATATGTTTTTGAATTCTAATGATTATGCTATTGAACTTGGAATTTATGAACCGGGCATGAATGCTGCTGATTTTGATTATTTCATTGTCATGACTAAAAATAAAGGGCTGGTATCTGCTTGAGTTTAGGTTCCTTTGGGGAATATGCTTGTTGAGCGCAAGCTAATATTATGTGCAGCTTATTGATATATCACTATATATATCAGGGAGAAGCAGAATGACTCAGTATAGCACCAAACTAATAGAAAAAACGAAAATCGCATTAGCAGCTATTCTTTTAATGGCTATTTGGGGATGGGGATTGGTAGAATATAACAATTATATGGCTAAACCTGCCAAGGAAGAATTGTATAATCAAATTCCTGATATCAAACTGATAGGCTGTGATACATATTTAAAAGAGCGATTACTGATTTCAACAAGAAATTATAAAAAACCAATGGGTTTTTGTACCTTATATTCTTTAGTAAGTGCTGATGATGTAATGAAATATTATGATGAAAATTTAATTAAAGTGGGTTGGGATAGAGGAATCTCTAAGAAAAATCTTAATTTTAATATATCAAGAGAGGGCTCTGAGCTGTACTATTATCATAGAGGTGATTACACTATAGAAATCACCTATTGGGAGAAAAAGCCAACATTTGAGGATTCGATAAAATATGATATTGTTATTATGAAAAGTAAAAGCTTTATTACATACTAAAAACTAACAAGGTAAATGTTTGAGATGGAATTTTGAAGGCGCTGTTATAGACAGCAAAAGCGATGCGGGAAAGAACACCCTCCGCACTGGTACTTTAAGCTGGGAAGATGTGGAGAACAAGGGCTGATTACAAATCTGGTAGCAACGGTATTTCCTAGGGAAAATATGGAGCATATGATAAGGCAGATGAGTAGTGGAGATATTAAGTCAAGGTTAATCAAAATGAGCAGAAAGGCATAAGGATTAGCGTGTTGATAATATTGCTAATCTTGAGTATAGCCTTAAGCATACATTATATGAATTTCATGAATGAGCCGACAGCCCTTATGTGCTATTCTGATGGAAGGATTCTTCTTCTCTCGGAATCGCATTCCCTGGTTGATATAAAAAAACAGACCATAATTACACAAAGGACACTTTCTGTTAAGCAGGATGGAAATGAAATATATGCTCTTGGGAGTGAAGGCTATGTAATTTATGATTTGGAGACGGGAGAAGAAAAACTGTATGAGAATACAGGAGATATGAAAAGTCCTTATTTCGGAAACATAGAGTTCTCTTATCATAGGCCGACAATTCACAGAATAAAGAGTTTTAACGATTTTAACGAGGCAGAGCAGGATAATTTTGAGGAAATGTTTCATCTAAAAGTCAGAAACTCTCTTTATGCAAAACCCTTTTATAAATCTCCGTTTGAATCAACCATGCTGGATGTGGAACGGGGGATTGAAGTTTGCACCGTACAGAGCCTGAAGAAAGTGGGGAATATTCTTTATATATATGAAGGAAACGGATTTACCGTCATTTCGCTGCCGGATGGGTATATATGGCAATATTATAATAATAACCTGTTAATTGATAACGAAATTCAGTTTGATCATAGTAAGCGAATAAAGAGACTGGAACGTGCTTATGGAGACCATTATGTACTGTTGGATAATCTGTCCGGCTTTGGAAATGATACACTTGATGTGTTGTTTGGTATATGGAAATCGTACCATGTCTTGCGGCATCAGATGGATGAAGACTCTGCCCTTGATGTATGGAAGCAGATAATGTCTCAGCCAGGCATATCTGCGGGCAAGTGATTAAACAGGCGGACGGATGAAATTCGCTATTACACTTTCTTATTATCTGGAAAGGAATGAAACAAGTGGGGAGATTTTTTCGTGGTAATAAAATAGCACTTGCCTTTCTTGTCCTCAGCGCGGCTTTCATTTTTCTGCTTGCAGATAAAACCAGTGATTATCGGGGGAATCAGCGTACTATCCTCCTGTCCTCGGCAATATTTTCAACGGGGATTCAAAGTATAGAAGGCTTGCAATTTAAAGACAGCTCTCTTATGAAAGCAAAATATTATACAGTCAGATACGAATACAGCTCTGCCACACTTAGCAGACAGGAATTAGCAGGTAAAATTGAAAGAAAACTGGTGGATTCAAAAGTAAAAATTTATGTAAGCCATGATTTTAAGGATAATTTCCTCATTCAAGCATATAATGTCAAGTTCTTCTATAATATTCTGGTATTTGATGACAGGGTAATGGTGACAGTAAATAAGAAGGATGATTAAAATGAATCAGCATGGGATTAAAATTAGCTCAACACATCGTAGCTAGAGGATTATATGATGAAAGTTTGGAAAAGAAGTTTCTGAAAATATTTGATATATGTGGCGCTTATTGTAATTGGCTTGCTTTGCTTTTGGCAAATCGGGAAATGGCTGGATGATTTTAATTCTGAAATGAATCATACTCTTGAATTTGATGGTATGTTTTGCAAGTAAAGAATTGGGGACTATTATTGGCCGCAAAGCATCACAAAACGCCCATCTGCATCACGCAGGTGGGCGTTTCTTGTTTTATTTCATGCAGTCTCAAAGGAGTTTATTGAAGTCCTGGTTCAGTTTCTGCTCTGCGGCGGACAGTTTGTTTTCTGTTTCTTCTGTCCAGGCTTTATTGTCGGCCAGGTCGTCTTTGGCCATTTGAATCATTTTGTCCAGTTCTATCGGCTGGGGGCCGCCTTTGACTTTTCTGTTTCTTACAATGGAAGCAGGGTCTTTGGCATGTTCCCATTCTTCTTCTGTCATGGGGAAATCCCGGGGGAGATGGGGGTCACTGGCACAGACTTTGGCATAAATGGCCTTGGCGTCTTCATAGGTGAAGTCCCGGGGAGTGATATCATGGGTCCGGGCGTAGGTAACGATTTCACTGGCGAAGTGATGGCCCATGCGGAAGGGGATGCCGTGGTTTTTCATGAGCTCATCGGCAATTTCCTGGGAACAGGTCCAGTCCAGGTTCAGCTCTTCCAGGGAACGGGCAGGGTCGATGACCAGGTTGTTCAGAATTTTGTCCATGGAGGTGAGGACTTTGGAGGCCTGGGGCATGATGTCCCTGGCGCCGCTCAGGCGGCCGTCAGCCATGCCGGCGGGAATATTATGGGAGCGGAACATGGCTTCCACAGACATGCCGAGAAGGGTGGAGGCGTCGGTGCGGCAGCTGTTCAGGAGTCCCGGATTTCTTTTCTGGGGCATGGCGGAGGATACGTAGGTATTTCCGCCGCCTTCTTTCAGGATGATCCAGGGACGGGGCTGGGCGTACTGCTGCATAATTTCTTCAATGAAGCTGGTGGTGTGGATGGCGATGCAGTTGGTGATGCCGCCGGTTTCAATGGGCGCTTCCTGGGGGAAAATCTGGCCCGCGTCGTAGGTGTTGTAGGCGAGGCCGTCAAATCCCAGGTAGTCCGCCATGCGGTCCCTGTCCAAAGGCCAGCCGGTGCCGTTCAGCACGGTGCTGCCCATGGGGGAGCGGTTGAGGCGTTTGTAGTATTCCCGCACCCGCTGCATGTCCCGGCTGTAGGCATTGGCATAGGCGATGAGGTAGTGGGCCAGGCTGTTTGGCTGGGCGGCTACGCCGTTGGTGTAGTTGGGAATGAGGGTGTCTTTATTTTCCTCTGCCAGCCGGATGAAATCCGCCTGCACCTTGTTCAGCTTTTTCGCCATGGTAAGGAGGTGTTCCCGCTGCTCCATGATGCCAACGGTGGTGAGCATGTCCTGGGAGGAGCGGCCGGCATGGATTTTCGTCACATCCGGGCCGGCGGCCTTGATGAGGTAGGGCTCAAAGGCAACTACATTACGGGGCCTGGGCGCTCCGGGCAGGTTCCCGTCCCGGAGGACCTTGTCGATGCCTTTGGCAAAGGCATGGCCCTCTTCCGGTGTCAGAAGGCCTTCGTCTGTATTGATGACGTCGCTGGCTTTATTAATCTGCCCCAGCCAGTAGAAATTGTCCCTCTGAGGCTGGGCGGCAAACACGGAGCCAGTGGAAATCAGGGCGCAGAGGGTGAGAGCAAGTACAGGTTTCTTCATAGGATGACCTCTTTTCTTTAATTTATATACTTATTATAGTGGATGGGAGGCAGAGGGGGAAGGTATTGAGACAATCAGATGTCTGATAGTCAGACACTGGGAGGCTGTCGGCTTCCGGCTTCGGGCTTCCGGCTTCCGGCCCACTTTTCATTCTTCGCTGCGCTCAGGATGAAGAGTAGGCGGGAAGGGTAAAGACAGTACATCAGGCCCTTTACGAAAGGCCTGCTATCCTCCGCCGCCTGGGGCAGGCATTACGGTGTGCGTTTTATGTGCAGGCTATGCTCACATATTAGCCCGGCTCAGAAGCCCTCTGCAGGGCTTCTGCCTTCCTATGGAAGGAGGCTTTAGCTCTTCGCCATGTAGTCATGGTGACAAAAGCGGAAATCCCGTAACGCTTACTTCATAATTATCGCCCCGAGGGCGATACCACAACCCTCGGGCCGTAGACCCGTCAAACTTAAGAACCCTCCGGCCTTTAGGCCGGTCAATCTTAAGAACCTTTCGCGCCCGAAGGGGAACCCTCTGAACCCGTGGGGCACAGAACGCCTCACCTTTGTAAAGCAAATTTCCTTGACAAGTCTCTTTTCTTCCTGTATAATGATTCTCGTTGTGGTGATACTATGTCTATAGAAAATATCGTTGAAAAGGGGGAGCTCCTGGACCGATACGGGGCGCTCCTGACGCAGCGCCAGAGGGACTGTCTTGATTTGTATTATAATGAGAATCTGACTCTGGCGGAGATTGCGGAACATTTTCATATTTCCCGGCAGGCGGTGCACGATGCCATGCGCCACGGGGAGGAGCAGCTCATGACTTATGAGTCTGTCCTTCATCTTGTTTCCATGAAGGGGGATAAGGAGAAGGCGGCCAGGGAGCTCATGGAATTGATTCCGGATCAGTATCACACGAAGGCTCGTGTACTGATTGACTGTTTATGGGATTGAGGTGACCTTATGCCATTTGAGAGTTTAGGAGACAAGCTGCAGTCTGCGTTTAAGGATCTGCGGGGGAAAGGGAAGCTTTCGGAGAGTGATATCGACGGGGCGCTCCGCGAGGTCAGAAGGGCGCTTCTGGAGGCGGATGTCAATTTCAAGGTGGCTAAGGATTTCATTGCCCATGTCCGTGAGAAGGCTATGGGCGAGGAGGTTTTCGGCAGCCTGAAGCCGGACCAGACGGTGATTAAAATCGTCCGGGATGAGCTGACGGAGCTTCTGGGGGGAACCCAGAGCAAAATCACCCTGTCTTCTACGGGCATGACGGTGATTATGCTGGTAGGTCTCCAGGGGGCCGGCAAAACCACCACTGCCGGCAAGCTGGCGCTTATGTTCAAGAAGAAGGGCCACCGGCCGCTTCTGGCAGCCTGCGACGTGTACCGTCCGGCAGCTATCAAGCAGCTGGAGGTTTTGGGCCAGCAGACGGACGTGCCGGTGTACCGCATGCCGCCGAATGTGGATCCTGTACACATTGCTTCCTACGCTGTGGATACGGCAAAGTCCTATAACCGGGATATCGTTATCCTGGATACGGCAGGGCGACTCACCATTGATGAGAAGCTCATGGCGGAGCTTCGGAATATCAAGGCTGAGGTTCACCCGCAGGAAATCCTGCTGGTGCTGGATTCCATGACCGGCCAGGATGCGGTGACCACGGCGAAGGCATTCGATGAAAACCTTGGCATTGACGGGACCATCTTGACAAAGATGGACGGCGATGCCAGAGGCGGTGCTGCTCTTTCTATCAAGACAGTCACCGGTAAGCCTATCAAGATGATTGGCGTTTCCGAAAAGCTGGACGGCGGGCTGGAGGATTTCCACCCGGACCGCATGGCCGGACGTATCCTGGATCTGGGCGATCTGGAAACTTTGATTGAGACGGCCCAGAGAAATATGGATGCTGAGTCCCTGAAGGATGCGGCAGGAAAGATTCGGAAGGGTGAATTCACTCTGGACGATTTCCTGCGTCAGCTGAAACAGGTGAGGAAGCTTGGTTCTTTCCAGTCTATCCTGGGCATGCTCCCTGGCATGGGCAAGTTCAAGGACCAGCTGAAGGATATCGACCTGGACGGCAAGGAAGTCAAGCATATTGAGGCTATCATCCTTTCCATGACCCCTGCAGAAAGGGCGAATGTGAAAATCCTGAACGGCAGCCGCCGTAAGCGCATCGCCAACGGCGCCGGCGTAAAAATCCAGGATGTGAACCGCATGATGAAGCAGTTTGCTGAAATGCAGAAGACCATGAAGAAGATGAGAGGCAAGAAGATAAATCCATCCAAGTTGGGAAATCTTTCCGGTTTCCCCGGGATGTTCCATAAATAATCGAGACCAATTCAAGGAGGTGAATTTCATGTTAAAAATTCGTTTGACCCGTATGGGTGCTAAGAAGAATCCCTTCTACCGTATCGTAGTTATCGATTCCAGAGAAGCAAGAAACGGCGCTCCTGCTGATACCATCGGCTGGTACGACCCGGCTAAACTGGACGCTCCGGTAAAGATCGATGAAGAAAAGGTTCTTTCCTGGCTTGGAAAAGGCGCACAGCCGACCGACACCGTTCGTTCTATCCTCAGAAAGAATGGCATCCTTGCTAAGTTTGCAGAAGCAAAGAAATAATGGGGGCCGCGTATGAAAGAATTAGTGGAAACACTTGTCAAGGCTCTGGTAAAGAACCCTGATGCCGTCTCCGTTACCGTAGTCCAAAAGGGCAGCCTGGAGATTTATCAGGTCCATGTTGCCCCGGAAGACATGGGCAAGGTCATCGGCAGAAAAGGCCGCATTGCCAATGCAATCCGCACCGTTGTCAAAGCAGGCGCCCTGCGTGAAAACCGCAAGGTGGCTGTGGATATTATTTGAGAGGTGCCTCAATGGAAGAAATGCAGATTCTTGTCCCGGTAGCTGTGAAGTCCAAGCTCACCGAGACATTAAAGACCACTCTGCTCAATGAAATCGGGCAGAATATCAGCCGTGTCGAACATGATATGGCACAGCTGGAATTTGAAGCAAATGGCAAGCTGGCTGAACAGGCCAAAATCAACATTCAGGCCGTCGCTCCTCTCCGCGCCCAGTACGAAGCCCAGAAAGCCCGTATGCAGCAGGTGAAGGATAAGCTGAATGCTGACAAGGAACACCTGGAAAAGCTGGCCATTGGTGCTGAACTGAACCGTCAGCCCATGAACAGGATCGTCACCGTCCATGTAGGCGATGACATGAACGCTTTAACCGGCGGCGAAATCCTGGTGGAAGATGGAAAGATCATCGCTTTCCGCAACTGATATGAAACCCGATGAAATGATAATCGTCGGCCGAATCGTAGCCCCGCATGGTGTGCGGGGTGATTTGCGTATTCTTCCCGATACGGACAGGCCGGAGATTTTTAAAAAACTCAAAACCATCTATATCGGAGGAAAACCTTTCCGCCTCCTGTCCGCCCGTCCCCACAAGAATGTATACATTCTTCATGTGGAAGGGGTGGATGACAGGAATATGGCGGAAACCCTAATTTCCAAAGTGGTGGAAGTTCCCTTCTCGGAACTCCCCAAAAGGGAAAAGGGGTCCTACTACTACTTCCAGCTCATCGGGCTTAACGTAGTAACGGAAGACGGAAAGGCTGTGGGCACTGTGAAAGAAATCATAGAAACCGGAGCCAACAATGTGTACTCCATCAGCACACCGGAAGGAAAGGAAATCCTGATTCCGGCCATACCGTCATGTGTTCTTTCCATAGATATAGAGGCAGGACGTATGACGGTGCGCCTGCCGGAGTGGGAATAGCTTATTTTACGTCTCCCGCTGCCTTCTTCAAAAAGGCGGGAAGACCCCTATGAGGCTTGCATCTTGAAAATCGACATATTATCCCTCTTTCCGGAATTCGTGGAAGCATTCTTTCACCAGAGCATGATTAAACGGGCCCTGGAAGCGGGACTGATAGAAATGGCTGTGACCAATCCCAGAGACTTTACCAAAAGCCGCCACAGACAGGTGGATGATACCATTTACGGCGGCGGTGCAGGCATGCTCATGATGTGCCAGCCCCTTTTTGATGCCTGCCATCACGTGCTCCCTGAAAAAGGCCCAAGGGATCGGGTCATCTTCCTGTCACCGGCAGGAAAGACCTTCAACCAGGACAAGGCCAAGGAACTGCAGCGTGACTATGACCATCTGGTCCTTATCTGCGGCCACTATGAAGGAGTGGACCACCGGGTGGAAGAACACCTGGCGGATGAACTCATCTCCATCGGAGACTACGTCCTCACCGGCGGCGAACTGGGGGCCATGGTCATCAGCGACGCCGTAGCCCGCATGGTGCCGGGGGTCCTGGGAGACGCAGGAAGCGCAGCCAGCGATTCCTTCTATGAACCGATTCTGGAATACCCCCAGTACACCAAGCCCGCCGAATACAACGGCTGGAAAGTGCCGGACGTTCTCCTTTCCGGCCACCATGCAAACATTGCAAGGTGGAGAAGGAAAGAAGCTCTCCGCCGCACCATGATGTACCGCCCGGACCTTCTGGAAGGACAGGAGCTTTCCAAAGAAGACAGGAAGCTCATGGAAGAAATCAGGGAAGAAAAGGAGGAGTGATTATGGCACCTGTATACATAGGTCTCATCCACTATCCTATTTACAACAAACATATGGAAGTCGTTACCACGGCACTGACCAACTACGACCTCCACGACATTGCCAGAACGGCAAAAACCTATGACGTGAAGAAATATTTCATCGTGCATCCTGTGGAAGCACAGCGTGAAATGGCCCTTCGCATCATGAATCACTGGAAAACAGGCGGCGGCGTACACTACAATGCCAATCGCAAAGAAGCCTTTGAAGAAACCGAACTGGTTCCCACACTGGAAGATGCGATTTCATGGATTGAAAAAGAAACCGGAAAAAAACCGGCTATTGTCACCACCGACGCCAGGGTGTATCCTAATACTATCTCCTACGCAGCCATGCGGAGGAAAATCCACGACGAGGATACCCCCATCTTCATTCTCTTCGGTACAGGCTTCGGCATGACCAAAGAAATGATGAAGAAATTTGATTACATTGTGGAACCGATTTACGGCGCCGGCACTTACAACCACCTCTGCGTGAGAAGCGCCGTGGCCATCATCCTCGACCGCCTTCTGGGCGAACCCTGGTGGAATAAAAAGGAGGAATAACTTACTATGTCCGGACATTCCAAGTGGGAAAACATTAAGCGCAAAAAAGGCAAAACCGATGCCATCCGCGCCAGAATTACCACCAAAATTTCCAAGGAAATCACCATTGCAGCCCGCATGGGCGGCGGTGATCCCGTAGGCAACATGCGTCTGAAACTGGCCCTCACCAAGGCTAAACAGAACAACGTGCCAAAGGAAAACATTCAGAGAGCTATCGCTAAAGGCGTAGGCGCTGCCAGCGGTGCAGGCTTCGATGAAGTCACCTACGAAGGCTACGGCCCCGGCGGTGCAGCAGTCATCGTTGAATGCAACACCGACAACAGAAACAGGGCGGCAGCCGACATCCGTCACGCCTTCACCCATCACGGCGGCTCCGTAGGCACTCCGGGATGCGTATCCTGGATGTTCAAGAAAAAAGGCTCCATCATCGTCAGCAAAGAAGCTGCCGACGAAGACACCGTCATGATGGCAGCCCTTGACGCCGGTGCAGAAGACGTGTCCTCCAATGAAGACAGCTACGAAATCACAACCACCCCGGAAGAATTCCTCACCGTATCCGATGCCCTTGAAAAAGAAGGCATCCCGGTAGAAGCATCCGAAGTGGCCATGGTGCCTGACAACTATGTCAAGCTGGAAGGCGACGCAGCCCAGACCATGGCTCACCTCACCGCTGAACTGGAAGACCTGGACGATGTACAGGAAGTGTACACCAACGCAGAACTTCCGGAAGACGAAGAATAAGGAACTAAAAAAACTCCCTCCGGGGAGTTTTTTTAGTGGAAAATTTTTAGAAGGTCAGACAGTCAGACGGTAAATATGAGGCGGAAAGGTGAGCACGTAACGCAGGCTCCTTCCTGAGAAAGGAGGCTCTGGCACTTCGCCATGCACCGCTGGAGACACAAAAGGTAAGCCCGTAACGCTGACTTTATAATCATCGCCCGCAGGGCGGTACCACAACCCTCGGGCCGTAGGCCCGTCAAACTTAAGAACCCTCCGGCCTTTAGGCCGGTCAATCTTAGGAACCTTGCGCCCGAAGGGTGCTCCCTCTGAACCCTATGAACCCGGGCCGCAAAGCGGCCCATATAAACTTGCGGCGGAGCCGCCACCACAACCCTCAGCGTCCAAAGGACGCTGTCAAACCTAAGAACCCTCGCCCGCAAAGCGGGCGTCAAACTTTAGAACCTTCCGCGCCCTTTGGGCGCAGAACCCTCTTTCTCTTTGAACCCTTGGCGTCCAATTTCACCTCATGCATACCCATGCCAAAAAAGCATTTAAAGATAAACTGATTGCAAGAGATACAGGAGCGTTGTATACTGTAATTGTTCATGGAAAGCATTCCTGTCCAGGAGGAGTCTTTCCCTCTTTTTGTGCGGCAGAGGAAATCTGCCCTTTCTGTCTGTAGGAGGACAGAATTTGTATTTTGGGGTGTGCAGGAGGTTTATTTTGCTTACAACAATTAAAAAATGGGTTACCGGCGTGGCGCTGATTAAGCAAATCGCCATCGGGCTTGTCATCGGCATCGTGATTGCCCTGTTTTTCCAGCCGGTGATTCCGGTGGTGAAGATTTTTGGTGACTTATTCGTCAAGGCATTGAAAGGGGTGGCACCGGTTCTGGTGTTCTTCCTTGTCATGAATGCCATGGCGCAGAAGAAAGAAAGCAAGGAAAACAGTATTCAGCCGATTATCGAGCTGTACATGATTGCCACCTTCTGCGCATCCATCGTGGGCGTAGGCATGTCCTTCCTCTTCCCTACCACATTGAATCTGACGGTGGCACCGGATGCGAAACTGGCTCCGCCAAGCGGCATTGTGGAGGTACTCCATACGCTTATCCTGAGCATTGTGGATAATCCGGTCTCCGCCCTTATGCATGCCAACTACATCGGCATCCTGGCCTGGGCGGTGATTCTGGGGATTGCCCTTCGGTCTGTGGCAGGAGATGTGACAAGAACCTGCCTCAATGATATTGCCGCTGCCATTACGAAAATGGTGGGCTGGGTCATCCATTTCGCTCCCCTCGGCATTATGGGCCTGGTGGCCGATTCTGTTGGAACCGCCGGTCTGGGCGCTCTTCTGGGCTATGCCCAGCTTCTGGGAGTGCTCATCGTTTCCTATGGCCTGGTAGCTTTCATCATGAATCCTTTCATCGTTTATCTGAAAACTCATAAAAATCCATATCCTCTGGTATGGGCTACGGTGAAGGACAGCGGCGTCTATGCTTTCTTTACCAGAAGTTCCGCTGCCAATATTCCGGTGAACCTGGCCCTCTGCAAAAGGCTGGGACTGAATCCTGACATCTACACCATTTCCATTCCTCTGGGAGCCACCATCAATATGGCCGGCGCTTCCATTACCATTTCCGTACTGGCTCTGGCAGCTGCCCACACCCTGGGCCTTGCCATCGATCTGCCCACAGCCTTCCTGCTCTGCATTGTTTCCTCCATCGGCGCCTGCGGCACTTCCGGTGTAGCCGGGGGATCACTCCTCCTTATTCCGGTGGCCTGCGCTTCCTTCGGTATTGGAAATGATATTTCCATGCAGGTAGTGGCGGTAGGATTCATTATTTCCGTACTGGAAGATGCCTGTGAAACAGCACTGAACAGCTCCAGCGATGTCCTCTTCACCGCCACCGCGGAATTTGCACAGCGGCGGAAACGGGGCATCCTGAAGGCGGAAGACATGGTTCCCAAAGAAAAATAATAATTTTTTGGAACGGTATCCTTCGGGATGCCGTTTTTGCTTGGAGAAAAGAAACATGAAGAAATTTCGATATAGTTATTGACAGATGTCAGAGTGCATGATATATTAACTGTAACAATGAACATTACAGATACATCGTCTGAGACTGGAACGATGATTTTTACAGAAAGAAGGAAATATGATGGAAATTACAATTTTTGGCAAAGGCAATATGGGAAAGGCTATCGGTGGCAATTTTGAAAAAGCAGGACATAAGGTCACCTACGGAGGCCGCGATTTCAAGGGATCCTTAGGGGATGTGGTGGTGCTGGCAGTACCCTATGGCGCTGTAGACAGCATCCTTGCCGCCCATAAGGACGAACTGGCAGGAAAGGTACTGGTAGATATTACGAACCCCGTCAACTTTGATACCTTCGACGGCCTGGTAGTTCCGGCCGATTCCTCCGCTGCCGCTGAAATCCAGAAAAAGGTGCCGGAGGCTCCGGTGGTCAAAGCCTTCAATACCACATTCGCCGGCGTTCTGGCAGCAGGAAAAGTGGGAGGTAAAGAACCGGCGGTAGTGCTGGCGGCATCGGACTCTGAGGAAGCTAAGAAGACACTGGCAG
Organism: uncultured Dialister sp.; assembly: GCF_937959425.1. GTDB lineage: Bacteria > Bacillota > Negativicutes > Veillonellales > Dialisteraceae > Dialister. Next base: position 1,582 of record NZ_CALGPS010000095.1, on the reverse strand, counting down.
AAGCGCTGGAAGGCAGCGGCCTTTCCGTTCTGGATGCAGGCTCCCTGAAACGGGCTCGTGAAATGGAAGCCATTGGATTCCTGCAGATTTCCCTGGCAGCAGGAGAAAAAATTTCCTGGACCGGCGGCTTCGCAGTGATTCATTAATCAGTGCTTCCTTAATACAAAAGGGAAAAAGGGGCGGGCTTTTCATAAGCCTGCCTTACTTTTATTTCCCTAATCTGCTATGATAAGAATAAATCATGATTGAATCGAGGAGGAACCATGCAGATTTCAAGTCAATTTACTATTGCCATCCATATGCTTGCCTACATCGCCCTGTACCAGGATAAAGAAAAGGTTACCAGCGACGTGCTTTCCGGCAGCATTGAAGTGAACCCCGTCATCATCCGTCGTCTCCTGTCCCGCCTGAAGGGAGCCGGCATGATTACCGTCCACCGCGGTACCGGCGGCACCTTCATGGCCAAAAAGCCGGAAGAAATCACCCTTCTTGACGTGTACCTCACAGCCGAGAACCTGAAAAAAGAGGGCCTCTTCCGCTTCCATGAACACCCTAATCCCAAATGCCCCGTAGGAAGGGACATCCACCACGCCCTGGACGGCCGCCTCCACGAAGCCCAGAAGGCTTTGGAAGATAAACTGGATACCTTCACCCTGGCAGACGTCATCGGGGATATTCATGTGTGAGGGGAGTGGGCTGGTGAGCTGGTGAGCTGGTGTGCTGGTGGTACATTGCAGAGCAGCCATAGTGCCCCTTTTAGGGGGAAAGGTGGTGCCGCAGGAACCAAAGGGGGGAGGGCCGCTATCCGCTGTCGGCTTCCCGCCGACGGGTATTTACTACCGATTATCTTATATGCTTCGAGTACCGAGATTCTTCGCCTGCGGCTTAGAATGACGGGTCCGGCGGGAAAGGATGCACGTAACGTAAGGCTCCTTCCACAGGAAGGAGCTGCCCGATAGGGCTGAGGATAGGTCTGAAAAATCAGGCACGTATTTGACGCCTCTATCCTTCGTTGCCTAACGGCGCCCCCTTCCCAAGGAAGGGGGCTATAAACTGCGGCGACAGCCGCCAGCACAACCCTCAGCGGCAGAGCCGCTGTCAAGCTTAAGAACCTTCCGGTCACAGGCCGGTCAATCTTGAGAACCTTTGCGCCCTCCGGGGCGCTGAATCCGGCCGCGGAGAACCCACGGCCTTTATTATGACAAAAAATTTATACCTCTTTATAGAAAATCACTATCATAGATTTTTGATAAATCATCTCAAAAAAGGTGTAAAATAAAGGTGCAGGAAATCCTGCCTGATCTTGTCAAAAACAGTTCCCCCAGCAAGAAAGATCTATTTTTTCATCCTCCTCCAAATCCGGGAACTGTTTTTCTTTTCCCTTTTGCGGGCGATGAAATTTCTTGACCCGGTGGGGTTTCTCTTATATAATAAAATCTGTCCATGCGAGCGTGGCGGAACTGGTAGACGCACAGGATTTAGGATCCTGCGCTTTTTGCATAAGGGTTCGAGTCCCTTCGCTCGCACCAAAAAAGGGGCTGTGAAAAAATGTAAATCATTTTTTCACAGCCCATATTTTATA
>NZ_CALGPS010000094.1 GCF_937959425.1 uncultured Dialister sp. | reverse complement strand
TCTGTAATTATCTAATATATTCAACAATAAATAGTTATTCAGCATGCACTATTTAGCGAGGTTTTAACGTATCCCGGCAGAAGGCCGGTTTTTTTTATGCCCAAAAACAGGGATGTTGGGTATGGGGGATGAAGATAGGCTGGGGAGCAATATGAATACGGCAGTAACGATAGCTTTTTATCGTTACTGCCGTTTGAATTATGATTCTTTCTTCTTACCCCACTGAATACCGAACAAAGTTTCATCGTTGGGCCCCAGTTTTATAACTGCTTGGCTATTAAGAAGCTTAGAAGTATCAGGGCCTAAATTATCTTGTCGATCGAAAGCAATGAATATTTGTTTGTCTTTGAAAGATGCATACAACTGCAACAGCTGCCGCAGATTTTCGTCAGAAATATTCGGGAACAATAAGGAATCATGAGCAAGAGCTGGCAGAGGCGTCAGCTTTAAAATGCTTAGATCATAAATAAGCATACCTTTATAATTGGTTCCCGTTCCAGTATCTCGCGGTGTTTCAAAAGTATAGCTGTTGCTCTTCAACAATCTAAGGATAGGGGCATTATCCTTGCCATGAGAAATAAAGTTGCTAACTTTTTCCATCTCATCATTAATTTGTTTTTCCATTTGATGCAATAACAAGGTAGTTCGTTCTTCCAATGCATCTTTTGCCTGGCTCTTTATCTTAGATAGATTTTGCAGTTCTATAAAATTATTACACTCAGTTTCCAAGGTAGTGATTTCACGATCCAACTTACTATATGTAGTAAGAAATTCATCACTGAATGCCATAGAGGGCTTTAGCCGCTCGATGCGGGCCTGAACCTTATCTACTTTTGCCTGGATGCGATACAGTTCTTGTTCCATATTTACCTTTGTTTGCAACATTTCATTTCTGAGTATGGACTGTATCTTGTGGTGAAACTTTTCAATTGCTGTCAATTTTTCAATATTAGCATTCGGAAAGAAAGTCAGAAGGTTATTCAAATCGGCCTCTGTTGGTTGAACTCCAAGCTGCAGATTTAAATCGACCAAATGGATATCACTTTTTTTCTGTTCCAATTTTTTTCTGGAATCACGAAGCTCTCTTTTTAACTCGTTTATGTAGTTGGCCTTTTTTACTTCTTTGGCGTCTACAGCGGAATTGCTTGTAGAAAGTAGGTCTTCTTTCTCTTGGCGCAGTTTGAGTAATTTTGACTGAGCCTCTGTGTAGTCTTTTTGCTTGGTGATTGCGGATGGGATAAAGTTATATTTCTGCGCTGCACGAAAAGCAGCATATTTATCCTTAGCCTCTTTTAGTGTGTTTTGAAAAAAGGCAATTTCATCATGATGATTAAAAAGGCAGAGTAGCACATTGATAGCATCGTTATTGCTTTCTGATTCCCTAATATTTAAAGGCCGTGTTTCATCGATTTTGCTTTTATTATAGATGCGGAAAAATCGGCTGACAGTATCTCTGAAAGAAACCCCTGGATAATCCATATTATATTTTTGACAGAGCCATTGGGTGTAGGCCGCTATGGTTTCCTCTTCTACAGTTCCGTCATTTTTATGGTAATAAATCGTGGTTGGATTATCTGTGAGCCGCGAAAATTTGAAACTTTGGTTGTCAAAGTGAAAGGTGAAAAACACCTCATGATGCCCTACTTCGCTTACAGCATTACTGGTTACATAGGAAGAACCCCCGAATACGAAATCTATTATCAAAAGCATGGTGGATTTTCCGATAGAATTCGCTCCGTGGCTATCTCCCAATACAACGTTTAAGCCAGGATGGAAATGTACTGTTCCGGTTGGATGTTTTTGGGTTTCAAGCTTGGAGCAGGATATTTCTGTTAACATTTTTCAATTTCTCCCTTGTCATTCAATGTAATTTTTTTGAGAGCATATAGACAATCTAAGACATCAACCAGTTCAATCGGACCATTAATGTCTTTACATAAATGCAAAAGTAAAACGGGCGTTTTGGGAGTATCTAGATTTTTTAACACGCTTGGCAACTTAGACAAGATGCTATCGTTATATGAAAATAATTTATTTGGTAAGATCATGAAATACCTCGCACGATTGAATAAAATAGCAGACGACAATATTGCAATAGATTAAATGCTGCTTTGTGAGACGATGGATTTGTTTGGATATATTGTCGTATATTTCCATTTGTGAAAGTTCCTTATTCTCCAGACGCCGATAAATGGTTTTTATTTCAGCGCGAATTAATTCATCGGGGTATTGGTTTTGTCTGGATAGGTTTTGCATAGTTTGATTTATAAAGAAAAAATATTTCGTAACATAATTCTTTACGGTTTCGGCCAGAAGCCAATTTTCATTTTCATCGATTTTATTTGCAATAAACGTAGGGTCATAATTTAGCGAACTCAAAGCACCAGGCTTCAGATTCATCAGACTTTCAACGACTTGCGTAATTCCCTTATCGATTTGCACCTCGGACATAGTCTTTCTGGCGGTTCTGGTATCCACCTGTAATTTTTTTATTAATTCAAGTTCTTTACGTTCCTTAGCCGTATGTTTCAATATATATTTTTTGAAACAATCATGGCAAACAGCGCAAACATTAGAGAAGGAAGACGACTTTTTATCGTTAATGACAATAACTTCGTAATCAGGAACACTTCGTCCGTCATCAGCAAGTTTTTGGAGATGGTGGGAACAACCGGGCATCGAACAGGTATTATTGCAATCGTCTAATAGACCGCTGCCATAGTTGCCTTTTAGTTGATTCGATTTTTGTTGAGCTTCAAGTTCAAGTCGAGTATTCGCCAGTGCTGGGTCAACAATCTCATCAAGTCCATCTTTTAACAAATCAAATAATTTAGCACCGACATTATCTTTGGTCGCATCATTAGTAAAGGGGGAAATATCTTTTGCCAGACTTTCCAATACAACATCTGAACGGTCTGGAGCATGAATAGATTCTGAAAAATTATCTCGTGTTAAACGGGCTAATATTTTTTTTGCTAATTTTTTACTAGGCCCTTTTGTATAAAACTTTCTGAGGGATCCATCCTTGTAGCTTTCTTCTGAGGATGGGTCCTTTTTTGTATACCATTCATCTTCCGGAATATCACAAAGCATCTGAATCAGATTGCGCATGAATGTAGGAACATCGGCATCCTTCATGAGGTGGGGATGAATGGCATGTATGACCTCGGTAAATAGCATGATAGGTCTCCTTGTTTTCCTATTTTTCCTACGGTTTCCCAAACCATCTAATTTGGGGGCAGGTCATTTCGTATAGTAGAGATGTAAGTTAACTTAATTCTATCATTTATTTTTGTTCATGGAAACATCTCGAAGTATACAGATGTCCTCTGAACAGAGAAAGCCGACTCAACGTTCACTTTCGGACGCGGGAGTGCCCAGAGCCGAGAGTCGGTTCGTCAAGTCAATATGTCAGCCTACTGGGAAGGTTGGCCATAGAAGCGAGGATGCATCTAATGGTCAATTTCGACAGGCTGCCTGCGTGGATTCTCGCTTCGCATTATGCGAAGGAGATCGCGCATGGCCAATCTACAGACAAACGAGAAGAAAAGGTATTTTATTCCTCTGGAACTGACTCCAGAAACCGTCATCACCGAGCAGTATAAGGATTGCGAAGTCCACTGGTCAAAAATCGGCTGCCGAATGGTGCGTACCATCCTGGTTCCGGCAACCGAAGAACAGTACTATGAGTTCATGCGGCCACTCTGGCGGGAAGATAAACGTCAGCAGAGACATGGCGCAGATGAAGAATCAGCTGACCGGGCGCGAGATGATTACGAACTGGAAGTACCCGACGACTTTGATTTGGAGGAGTCAATTTTGAAGAAAGAACGGTTGATGGCTCTCCGGCGAGAACTGGCTGCACTGCAAGACATCGACCAGACTATCCTGATGATGATTGCCGACGGCTTCAGCGAAGCGGCGGTCGGGGAGTCAGTCGGGCTGAGCCAGAAAGCCGTCAACAAGCGGAAACATAAACTTTACGCGTTACTCCTGGATTCCCGAAATACGTAACGTGCCATTTGACCACAGTTGACCTCATATGTTTTCAGGAGCAGCCAGCAGCGGTGTAACGCCTAAATCTCTATACAGCTGTTCCTGCTTAGCCAGGACTTCTCCCTGTATTGGTGCTTTTCCCGGCTCTATGAAGCATTCAATAGAGTCAAGCTCATCAAGTAGTTCATCCATGGTATACTTGGCGAACAGCCCTGCCTTAAACATCCTCTGCTTAATGTAGGAAAGGTAAATAAGAGCTACAAATTCGACGAAAATCTTCCCCTCCAGGGCACTTTCCGAAGAAACTAATGTCCTGCGCAGGTTAAGTCGGTCTTTGATGTCAAAATAGGCCTTCTCTACCACATCTCTCGTGCGGTATATGTTCAAGGCCAGAATTGGGTCTTTGACCTCATTGCTCACAAGAGCGAAGAAACCATAGCGTTCCCTTGCTTTGTCAATCGCTTCTGACCGTAATCTGTAAGCCGCGCTTGGGTGTTTCCTTTTGCTAGATTTTATCGTTGATTTAAGCTAATTCTTTTCGTGAATCCTTGTTATGTAATTCGGGAATTCAGGATACCATGACCGTCATGGAACTGGTCCAGCGGTATCTGTTACTCAAAAAGGGCGTAAAGCCTAACACCCAGACCAATTACAACTTTGTCGTCAACGCACTGAAAAAAGAAACCTTTTCCAAGAAAGCCATCGGTAAGGTGAAAATGTCCGATGCCAAGTTATGGCTGCTCAAGATGCAGTCAGACGGAAGAGGGTACAGCTCCATCCACAGTATCCGAGGGGTGGTGCGGCCGGCCTTCCAGATGGCGGTGGATGACGAAATCCTGTGGAGGAATCCTTTCAACTTCGAAATGAAAGAGGTGCTGATTAACGACAGCGTGAGACGGGAATCTCTTTCCAAAAGGGATATGCGTATCTTCCTGGAATTCATCAAGAACGATAATCACTTCAAAAAATATTATGAAGCGATCTTCATCCTGTTTCACACCGGGCTTCGCATTTCGGAATTCTGCGGACTGACGGTAAACGATATCGATCTGGAAAAGCGGACCATCAACGCCATTACTGTCCAGCCTCATCATCAGATCTATAAGGCCGCTGTCAGCGAATCTCCTACCCAGATTCCTCTGGCCCAGAACCTGAAATGGCCCTATTATCCTAAGAAAGTAAGTGTGCCTATATTCTATGTAGCCAGCAATGGCTTCTTCGACAGCAATATCATCATTCCGCCCCAACAGCTTGAACAGCTTTTTGATATGACAACCCAAAGTCCCTTCCGGGTCATGGCCATCCGTAAAAAAACTGACCACGGAGAGATGCTCTATAAAGTCGATGGGTACGTAACTGCCTGGTTTCTGTACTGGCTCCAGGGTGATGAAAATGCAGGGACGGTGTTCCAGAAAGACGGAGAACTGGCCCGGAACCCTCTGTATGAAAAGGTGAGGATTGAGTGAGCGGCAAGTATGCTAGTATGCTGCCTGTTTGCCAATACCTGTCAGGAGCAACAAAAAAGCGTGCTGCAAAATCGCAGTACGCTTTTTATTGTTCTATCCACATTTAGCCTATGAGGGACGGATCCTTTCACTGTCGGTTATTTTTGGTTTGGGTCCTCCGGAAGCATGGCTTTCAACTGCTGCAGCCAGCGGAGCTGTGATAGACGCCGGTCAATACCGCGCTCTAAAATCGCATAATGGCCAAAATTGTCATTAATGGCTGCCTCGTCAGAAAATAATAACTGACGCCGCTGCTTCAAGTGCTGGAGCTGAGTTTGCAGAAGCTCGCTTCGTTCATCGATGAGAGCAGGTATACGTGGATCTTTGCGGTCATGGATGAAGAACAGCTTAAGAGAAAACAGATCCCGCTGCATGGGAATTTCCACAACAGGTTGATTAAGCCATTCCTGCAAGACGTTTTTCCCCTGCGGTGTAAGGGTATAGTATTTTTCTTTGGCATTACCAGGGACAGTCTTGACCGTCAGCCATTCCTCCCTAGTCATGCGTTCCAGTTCAGGATAAATCTGGCTGTGGGAAGCCTTCCAGAATTCTCCGATTTCATTTTTAAACTGGCTGATAATATCCCGTCCCGTCATCTCTGGATGCATTTCAAGGATGCCAAGGATGACAAAGGGCAGGATGCGCTTTTGCGGCATACGGTCTCCCTCCTTTGGCTGATTCCTCCATTATAGCAGATTTGACGGAACAAGAAAGAGAGTCTTATTTCTTGAGACGATGATAGTCGGCGTCATAATATCTGCCGGCCCGGATATCGTCAGTCATGCCGGCATACGGTTTTTCGGCAATAACTTCCTCATTATTCTGACCTGCATCGCCGATATAGGTGATTTTGGCAAATTCGGGTACGACGAGTTTGGGGTAGGTTGCATATTTTTCCCGGGATTCTTCCATAAGATCAATGTGTTCGTTTTGGAAGCAAACGGTGATTTCGGGATGTTCTTTGACCCAGGCAGGGAAGAAAATGGTGCCATTGAGCTTCTTTTCGTTCGGTACGAAATCAAGAGCAACATCGGTACCAGTCGGTTCCGTCCAGGCAACTTTATAGATGCCTTCCGTGAGCATGACAATGTTTGCGGTCTGACCTTTTACCCAACGGCCAGCCACCATACCGCCGTGAATGCGATAGTCAACCGTATGATCGTTCTTGGCATACCATTCATATTCCCAGCCATTGTCATAGGTATAGATAAAATGCGTTCCCAGGAAGTCGTCTAGAGTCTTGAACTGCTTGTCCATATGATTCAGATTCATTAAAATCTCTCCTTTTATGTCGTTATCGACTAATTAATATGACCATATTATAAGTCGATAACGACACAAAGTCAAGTCTTTTTCGATTGAAAAATTATTTCGTCCGGATCTGTCCTGTATGCCAGGTTATTGTTTTGGAAAGAAATTAGTGCGGTCAGAAAGCAATGTTTTCTCCAAGAAAATTCCGAAAGAGGGAAAATGAACGTTTCAGGCTAACGAAAAACATCTGATAAGAACAAACTTACAGCTTCTGCCCAGCGGAGTTTTAAGAAAGAATGGGCGAAGAGACTGCCAGGGAGGAAATAAAAATGAAATGGGTAGATGAGATGGTACAACTCAACCTGGGGGGCTCATGTCAAGTGCCCCCTTTGTGGCAAAGTAGATTTGGATTATGGGTTCATTCCCATGAATAGAGAAAAAGATAGAGGTATATCAGCAGTTTGGTGCAACGGCTGCCATCATCGTAAAGTGCTTAGCCGTACTATGCCTATGCCAAACACAAAAGTGATAAAAGAACTTCCGGAAGATATTCAGTTCATTTTTTAAATTGGATTTGCAGAAAGCCCCCTGTGTGACCACAGAGGGCTTTCCTTACGAATGAAAAGCACTACAGAAACGCCCCCAAAAGTCCCTAATTCTCTGCTATAACAAGAGGGAAAATTTCAACCCAGAAAAAATCGCAGTAGCACGAATGGCCCGTTTTACTACTACTTTTACTACTAAAGAGGTCAAAGTTGCGCTGATTTTTGCCGAGTTTTGTCTTTTTTACAGAAACAAGAGAATCCCGGAAACCCGCATTAAATCGGCATAATTTGGCATAGAAGGGAGTTTCATGTCCATGATCAGGATCCTCTTCATCTGCCATGGCAATATCTGCCGTTCTCCCATGGCGGAAATGGTAATGAAGGAGATGGTGCGGCAGAAAGGGCTGGAGGCGAAATTTGAAATTTCCTCCATGGCCGCCACCACTGAGGAAATCGGGCAGGACATGTACCCACCCGCCAAGAGGGCCCTTACCGCCCACCGCATTCCCTATACCAAAAGAAAGGCCGCCCTTATCACCATGAAGGACTATGACTGGGCGGACTACATCATCGCCATGGACGAGGAAAATATGCACGACCTTTCCCGCCTCACCCGGGGAGACCCGGATAAAAAAATCTCCCGCCTTCTGTACTGGGCAGGAGAAAAAAGGGATGTGGCAGACCCCTGGTATACGGGAAATTTTGAGAAAACCTATGAGGATATAGTCAAAGGCTGCCGGGCGGTGCTGGAGAAGCTTTCCTGAAAATGGGTGCATAAAAAAAGAGGCCGTGAGAAATAGGTATCATCTCTCGCGGCCTCTTTTTCATGCCACCAAAAAAACTCCTGATTCGTCCCATGCTGATGCGCGGTAGGGCTCAGGCGTTCAGCTTCGATGAATCGGCCACGGGCCGCGCTGATTCATTGGCTGTCTGATTTCATTCTTGAATTTATACGCAATACGAGGAATGGGATTCCGCGAATAGCGGGCTATTTAAGGAATCCCATGACGAAGTAGTGCGTATAAATTCTTATAAAATCAGACTCTGCCCATGAATCAGTGCTGCCCGCAGGCAGCCGCCGAAGCGGAATGTCTGTGTCGTCAAAGAAGAAAAAGTACGCTATATTGCCACCAGGATTATGGGGGAGCACTGCTTGAACCGCAAAGGGGACGCCAGCGTTTGCGCCCAGGATGACGGTGGAAGACGGGAAGGCTCCATGTCGTCTGATGTCTGATTGTCTGAAATCTGACTGTCTAACATCTATCGTCTATCTCCTATCTTCTATCCTTACCTCCCGCAGAAGGCGATGAAGAGTGTCACCGCCCCGTCAATGAGGAGCGGAATAGCGCCGGTGATGTAGGCGGTGTGGTCGTCCATGCGATAGTACATCATGTAGGCGGCAAAGGCGATGAGAGAAGCGATTGTGACGGCAGCCCAGGTGAGGACGTAGGCAGTGCCGGCAAGGGCGCCGATTTCATGAAGCGCCCCCAGGGCCATGATTTCCATGAGGGCCCAGAGGACCATGAGGATGAGTTCTGTGGTGGGCTTTCGTCCGAAGAGTTTTACCGAGCCGGTGAGAAGGACGAAATAAACCAGAATAGCCATGATGAAGAGCATTCCGCTTGCCGGCCAGGAGGCGGGAAGGGGAAGGCCGTGAATGCCATGGGCAGTAAGGGCAATGCCGGAGAGGCCGAAAGCCGCCAGCAGGAGGAAAAGCAATGCTGACAGCATGCCTCCGCTTCTGGAATCAGGCCTGAATGCAGCGAGCCACCAGCCTGTGTAGAACAGGGCGCCGGCGCTTAAAAGGAGCTGCCCCGTAATGATTTCTTTATATGCTGTAAGTCCAAACATGGTATCCCTTCCTTATGAAATCAAATTCTCCTTCTATTGTAGTCCTTTTTATGGAAAATGGCGCAAAAAAGGCACTGAAGAAATGACTGCCCATTTCTTCAATGCCCTTTTTGCGATGATTCTTTTAACGATAAGCTGCCTGCCGCTGTGTCATCTCGAGCGGAGGTCCGTGCCGATCATATAACCAATAGGCCCATGTTCTGTTATGGCTCAGAGTCGAGAGATCTCCGGCGCCAATGCGGCTTGTACCATTTCTTTTGCAATAGCAGCCGCTTCCCGAATTGATTGATGGAAGGTCAATCATTCATCATTTCTTCACTGCCTTTTCGCTTCGTCAAAAATGGTCTGAAAGGGCACCTGTTTTTCTTCCGCCAGTTTCTTCACCGATTCGTATTCCGGGTAGCGCCTTTTTTCACTGCCCAGGGTGACTTCCTTCACCTTTACCGGGCCAAAGGAGGTGTCCACTTCCTTTTCCTCCCGATGGAGGATGGAACGCATGAGGGAGGAGAATTCACGGATACCGATGGTGGTGGTTTCACGGAAGATGATTTCTTCCATTTCCTTTTTCTTCTCTTCTTTGCAGATCACCGTGAGCTCATAGGCAGGGCGGTTTTTCTTCATGTAGATGGGGCTGAAATGGACGTCCAGGGCGCCGGCGTCCATGAGCTTTTTCATGGTGTAGCCCAGCACTTCGCCGGAAGCGTCGTCGATATCGCTTTCCAGTTTCACCACTTCGTCCTTTTCCCAGTCTCCGCCGCCGTCGTCGATAAGGATGGCCCGGAGGATATTGGTCCTTTCCTTATAGTCCCGCTTCCCTGCGCCAAGGCCGGTTTTCAGGATGGTAAAGGAAGCGGGCAGGCGGTGGGAAGTGCATAAAGCTGCCGCTATAGCCGCACCGGTGGGGGTGACGTACTCTCCCTTGGCGTCCATGATTTCCAGAGGCATGTGATAGGCGGTGACAATGTTCAGAGTTGCCGGAACCGGCACGGGAAGCACGCCGTGCTGGCAGCGGACGGTGCCGGTGCCTTCGGAGAGCTTCGGCACAATGACCCGGGTAACGCCCAGGCTGTCAAAGCAGACGGCGGCGGAAATAATATCCACAATGGAGTCGATGGCCCCTACTTCGTGGAAATGGACTTCCTCTATGGGGAGATGGTGGGCCTTGGACTCCGCTTCCGCCACGATACGGAAAATCTTCTTTGCCAGGGCTCTGGCGGATTCAGTCATGTCCGTGCCATCAATGACTGCTTCCACGTCCTTCAGATGGCGGTGCTCATGATGGTGTCCTTCCTCATGATGATGTTCCCCTTCATGACAGTGGCAGTGGTGCTCCTCTCCATGGTCATGTTCCTCTTCATGGCAGTGGCAGTGATGTTCCTCATGAACCTCTTCCCTTACCTCCGGCAGAGGCCCGTAGAGGTAGGCCATGTCATGGTCATGGTTTTCATGATCCCTGTCCAAAATGACGTTGAAATCGCAGCAGTCAATGCCTGCCTTCTGTACCCGTCCGATTTCCACAGTAAACCCTTTGGCGGGGATGGAGGAAATAGCCCGGTCCAGGGCCTTCCTATCGGCGCCCAAATCCAGCAGGGCTGCCACGAACATATCTCCCGCAATGCCGGAGGATGCTTCCAAGTATAATGATTTTCCCATTTAAATCTTTCCCCTTTCAGCAAGCCGATTAATCTGGGTGGCCACGTAGCCCGCGCCGAACCCGTTATCTATATTCACCGTCACTATGCCGTTGGCACAGGAGTTAATCATGGTGAGAAGGGCAGAGAGGCCGTGAAAGCTGGCACCGTATCCCACGGACGTGGGCACTGCAATCACCGGATTTCTCACCAGCCCGCCGATGACGGAGGCCAGGGCCCCTTCCATACCGGCCACCGCAATGACGCAGCTGGCCTTCCGTATCCGGTCTTCCTGGGACAGGAGGCGATGGATGCCGCTCACCCCTACGTCATAAATCCGCTCCACGTGGCTTCCGAAGTACTCCGCCGTCTGGGCCGCTTCCTCGGCCACCGAAATATCGGCGGTGCCGCCGGTGCAGACCGCAATGCAGCCCATATGCTCCTTTTCCTTCTCCGATTTCAGGATATGGGAAATGGGATCATAGGTAATGGACGGCACCACTTCCTTCACCAGCTCATACTGGTGATGGGAAGCCCTGGTACCGAAGACTTCGCCGTCGGTGTCGTAGAGCTTTTTGAAAATCTTCCCGATAAAGGCATCGGACTTTCCCTGGCAGTACACCACCTCCGCAAAGCCGGACCTTTCCTTCCGGTCCGTGTCCAGTTTGGCAAATCCCATTTCTTCATAGGGCCTATCCGCCGGATTTTCCCGAAGAAGCTTCTCCGCTTCTTCGATATCCATGGCGCCATCGGCTACTTTCTGCAGTACATTCTTTATATCCATAGTGCAATCCTTTGTGTTTATATAGTGAGCTAGTGAGCTAGTGGGATAGTGAGCTAGTGAGCTAGTGGGACAGTGGGACAGTGGGAGTTACTGGCAGCAGGGCTGTCAAACCTGAGACCCCCTGAGAACCTTCGCCCGCAGGGCGGGCCCACCTTTTCACCCCTCTGAACAACACTTGGGCCCTACGGGCCCATCCCCCTTTGGTGCCTGACGGCACCACCTTCCCCCCCACTTGTGGGGGGACAATAAAGTTCCGCGGCCCCTCACAGCACTTCGTCCATGCTTCCCATGCGGTAGCCCTGTAAGTCCATGGTCACATAGGCAAATCCCAGGGCCTTGAAGGTGCGGGTCAGTTCTTCATGCATGCGGAAGAGTTTCCAAAGGTCTTCTTTCGGCACTTCGATGCGGGCCATATTTCCTTCGTGGAGGCGGACCCGGAACTGTTTGAAACCTTTGGCAAAGAGGAAGTCCTCCGCCTTTTCCACCATGGCCAGTTTTTCTTCCGTAATGGTTTCGCCATAGGGGAAGCGGGTGGCCATGCAGGCAAAGGAGGGCTTGCTCCAGGTAGGAAGGCCCGCCTCTTTGGAGAGGGCCCGGATATCCGCCTTGTAAAGGCCGGCGTGACGGAGGGGGCTCCGGATACCAAGCTCCGCAAGGGCTTTCAGCCCCGGCCGGTACTGGGAGGCATCGTTCAGATTCGTGCCGTCAATCACATAGGCAAAGCCCTCCTCGGCCATTTTTTTCAAGGTGCTGAAGAGGAAATGCTTGCACAGGTAGCAGCGGTTGGCCGGATTTTCAGCAAATCCTTCGATTTTGAACTGGTCCATTTTCACCACTTCCTGCCGGATGCCTTCCTTTTGGCAGTATTCGATGGCATCGGCCACTTCCCTTTCCGGCACGGAGGCCAGGTTCATGGTCACCGCCATGGCCCGGTCCCCCAGCACCTTCCTGGCTTCATGCATGAGGTAGGTGGAGTCCACGCCGCCGGAAAAGGCCAGCACCACGCTGCCCAGCTGACGAAGGTATGATTCCAGATTGTCCTGTTTCTTCTGTAATTCTTCTGTTAACATAAATTTCTCCATTCTTTAGAAATACTTATCCGCAAGACTTCCGGCGCCGGCCGGAAGGAACGAGGGCGGTTTCTACTCATTTCATTATTATACCATCCGCCGCCCCTTTGATGACAGTCCATGAAACGGAAAGGGAGGGCTCCTGTCCCGGGGCGGCCGGAAAGTCATTCTTATTATAAAAGGTTAAAGCCTGCTTCAGGCAAGCCATAGGGCCATCACTTTCTGTTTCCCTATTTTCTTTTTTATGGTATAATTATTTGAGAAATATTATCATAAAGGAGGACCAGCATGGGTACCTTACTCACTATATTGATTACAGCCGCCATTGCCGGCTGGTTCTGCTACAGCCTCTACCGCATGTGGAGAGGCTCCAGCGGCCGGGACTGCGCCAGCTGCGCCCTGGTCGGAGGCTTTGACTACGCCCTGTACAATAACAAAAAGGCCGCTCCTCCCAAAGCGGAGTTTGTCACCGCCAGCGGCCACCACATCATTGTGGACGAAGCAGCCGCCAGAAGGCGGAGAGAAAGAATCCGGAAGATGATGGAAGGACGGTAAGGAAAGAGACTGTGAGGAATGATTGCCATTTCTACGCAGTCTCTTTTTTCATGGGTTCTTAAGTTTGACCGGCCTTACGGCCGGAGGGTTCTTAGGTTTGACAACCGCTTCGCGGTTGAGGGTGGTGGATTGCCGCCGCTGGCGGCAATGAATAATAAAGTCTGCGTTACGGGACTTGCTTTGGTGCCGCTGCGATTCCTGCCATAATGGAGCCCCTGTCACTCCGGTGTGAGATTGCTCCGCTGCGGTCGAAATGACGATGGACAGGGATAAGACTGTATCAATACCTTTTTATGAATGCAATGTTTCTGCCTGATACTCCTTTGCCAAAGTTTCCATCCTTTCTCACCAGTTTTTCCCATATAAAAAGGGCTGTGAAAAAATGATTTACATTTTTTTACAGCTCCGGCCGCCTGCGGCGGCCTCCCCCTTCCACCACTACGTGGTCCCCCCACCCCC
>NZ_CALGPS010000093.1 GCF_937959425.1 uncultured Dialister sp. | reverse complement strand
TGAAATTGGTCAAATTCGCCCGGCTCAAAATGGCGATTTACGCCTGGCTCTAACAGAGGTAGGCGCCGGTGGCGCCATTTTATAGCTGCCTTCGGCGGCATTTATATTCATCGCCGCCGAAGGCGGTGCATAGCGAACTGGAGTTACACCAGCGAACATAATTTGCAGGAGTAAAGCGACGCACAAATTATTGTGAGTCGGTGATAGCCGTGCTGTAAGGAGTCGGCAGACGACTGAAAATCCAGTGAGTCGTTTCCCCTGTGGGGCGATACCACAACCCTCAACCGCGAAGCGGATGTCGCCCCCTGGAGCAAAGCGAACACAACCCTTCTATACAACCTGCGGCGATGCCGCGCCCCTTTTTACTTGCGGCGACAGCCGCCACCACAACCCTCGGCGCCACAGGCGCCGTCAAACCTAAGAACCTTTGGGCCTAAGGCCCATCAATCTTAAGAACCTTTTCCTGCCCCCTCTGGACCCGGCCGCGGAGCAGCCTATTTTATGCATACCTTCTTTAGGTAGTTATAGAAAAAATCGATATCAGCGGCTTTCGCCATTTTATCTCTTGCAGTAATGGGGCATATGCGATAAAGTATATATTAATAAAGTGGGATATGGTCATATAAGGTATACTTATAAAAGGCCAGTTCTTGGAGAAGGGAAGATGTTTATGGCTTTACCGGCATTGCTTTTCGCTCTGCCCCTGGTGACGGCGCTGGTTCTTCTGGTGAACCGGAATCCGGCGGTCAGGAATACGCTGGTCCGGGTATCGGCGCTTCTGATGGCGGCTCTTTCTGTGGCCGTAGGGGTTATGTATTTCGGCCATCCTTTTAAAATCGGCGTGGATTCGCCGCTGGTGCGGCTGGTGATGATGGCGGTGGACGGGCTGGCGGCGCTGACGGTGCTTTATTTCTGCGTGAAGTACAAGCGCTATCTGACGGCCCTTCTGGGTCTTGCCCAGTTCTTCCTCATCGTGGCCTTTGAGTTCCACGCAGGAAGCTACGCCCGGTCGGTATGGGATTTCAATATCGACAATCTTTCCATCATCATGATCCTCATTGCCGGCATTATCGGCGGGCTTATTGCGGTGTATTCCCTGGGGTACATGGCGGTGTACCACAGGAAGCATGTGGATGTGAAGGATCGGCGGTCTTTCTTTTTCTTCGTGGTGTTCCTTTTCCTGTCCGCCATGTTTGGCCTGGTCATGTGCAATAATCTTCTGTACATGTACACTTTCTGGGAAATCACGTCTCTCTGTTCTTTCCTTCTCATCGGCTATTCGGGAACCAATGAGGCCATCCACAATTCTTTCAAGGCCCTGTGGATGAACCTTCTGGGAGGCCTTGCCTTTGCCGCGGCCATTGCCTATCTGGGATCCCATTTCTATACCCTTGAAATTTCACAGCTCCTTTCCATGGGCATGCAGGGCATGCCGGTGGAGCCGGTGGTGGCACTCCTGGTGTTCTGCGGATTTACGAAGTCCGCCATGATGCCGTTCTCCGGCTGGCTTCTGGGGGCCATGGTGGCGCCTACGCCTACGTCGGCGCTGCTCCATTCTTCCACCATGGTAAAGGCAGGGGTGTTCCTCATTATCAAACTGGCGCCGATTCTTGGCAATAACCACGCCGGTATCATGGCCATGCTGGTGGGAGGCATTACTTTCTTCTTTGCTTCCTGCGCCGCCATTTCCCAGTCCGACGGGAAGAAGGTGCTGGCTTACTCCACCATTTCCAATCTGGGCCTTATCGTTTGCTGCGCCGGCACCGGCTCCTATGAGGCAGCCTGGACGGCCATCATGATCGTCATTTTCCATGCGGTGGCGAAGAGTCTTCTTTTCCTCACCGTGGGCACGGCGGAGCAGCAGCTGGGCAGCCGGAATCTGGAAAGCTTCGACGGCATTTTCAATTCCATGCCCCGCCTTTCTCTCTGCATGGTGATCGGTATCTGCGGCATGTTCCTGGCGCCCTTCGGCATGCTGATTTCCAAGTGGGCGGCCATGAAGGCCTTCGTAGATGCAGGGCAGCCCCTGCTGCTTCTGGCGCTGGTCTATGGTTCTGCTACCACCCTGTTCTACTGGACGAAATGGCTGGGCAAGATTACCACCTATATACCGACCAATGAAAACCGGGAGAAGGGCATTCTGGGAGTGGAGTGGACGGCGCTGAAGACCCTGGCGGCTCTGACCCTGGTGGTGTGCGTTCTCTTCCCGCTGATTTCCCAGTACATGGTCATCCCTTATCTGGCTTTAATGTATAGAAATATTAATGATGTGATTGCCCAGTCCAATCTGTGGATCATGTCTGTCATGGTGTTCCTCATTATCATCCTGCCGCTGCGCTTCGGCAAGAGCAGGAGGAAGAAACAGGTGATTACGAACCTTTCCGGCGAGAATCTGGGGAGCGATGTGGCTTACCGCGGCGCCGCCGGCCGTATCGTGCCGGTGCAGCTTCGGAACTGGTACCTGGAGTCCTGGTTTGGCGAAAGGCGGATGACTCTCTGGGGATACACGGCCTGCCTGGCCTGTGTACTCATGGAGCTGTCCCTGGCGGCAGGAGGTGTGTTCCATGTCTGATTATATGATGAATGTGATGGGCGCCCTGGTGTACCTGCTGCTGGCGCCCCTTCTGGGGGGACTTCTGGCGGGCCTTGACCGGAAGATTTCCGCCCGCATGCAGCGGCGGGCAGGTCCGCCGCTTCTGCAGCCCTTCTATGATTTCGCCAAGCTCTGGGACAAGCAGCCCATTGCGGTGAACAAGGCGGAAGGGTTCTATGTGTTCGGTTTCCTTCTTTTCGTCCTTCTCTCCGGCGCCTTCTTCTTTGCCAGGGGAGATATCCTGCTGGTGGTCTTTACCCTCACCATGGCCAGTGTGTGCCTCATTATCGCCGCCTATGCCACGGACTCTCCCTACAGCCAGGTAGGGGCGGAAAGGGAACTGGTGCAGACCATGGCCTATGAGCCCATGCTCCTCATGGCGGCCCTGGGATTTTATCTTTCCAGCGGCAGTTTCAATATCGGCCACATTATGGCTTCCGATACCATGAATATTCTCCGCATGCCCGGCATTTTTCTGGGCTTCTGCTATATTCTTCTCATCAAGTTCAGGAAATCGCCCTTCGATATTTCCATGTCCCATGAAGCCCATCAGGAGCTCATCGGCGGGGTGAAGACGGAAATTTCCGGCCGCACCCTGGGCATGGTGGAGCTGGCGGAGTGGTATGAGGACGTGTTCCTTCTGGGCATGGTGCTCCTCTTCTTCTTCAACTCTTCCCTTCCGTCTTTCATCATGGGCCTTCTTGTCTGCGCCCTGGTGTTCTTCCTGGGTATCCTGGTGGATAACAGCTGCGCCCGTATGAAATGGGAAAGAATGCTGGCTTCCACCTGGCTCTTCTCTTTCCTGGCGGGATTTATTAATGTGGCATTTCTCATGTATTTCAAGTAAGGAGGATTCGTTATGGGATTTGAAAAAAAGTCGCCCTGGCTCATCCATTATGACGGCTCTTCCTGCAATGGCTGCGATATCGAAGTGCTGGCCTGCCTTACGCCGCTGTACGACGTGGAACGGTTCGGCATCGTCAATACGGGAGACCCCAAGCACGCGGACATCTTCCTGGTCACCGGCGGGGTGAATGCACAGAATCTGCCGGTGGTGCGCCAGATTTACGAACAGATGCCTGAACCGAAGGTCGTGGTGGCCGTAGGCACCTGTGCCTGCACCGGCGGCGTGTTCCGGGAATGTTACAATATGCTTGGCGGCATGGACAAGGCCATTCCTGTGGACGTGTACGTACCGGGCTGCGCCGCTCGGCCGGAGTCCATTATTGCCGGCGTGGTGAAGGGCCTTTCGGTGCTTGAGGAAAAACATAAGAAACTGAAGGCCACCGGAAATCACGGCGTGCCTGCAGGCAAACCCAGGGCCTTTGGCGCCTATGGAGAGGAGGAGAAAGATGAAACAGCAGGTCATTGAAATCAGGAGCGAAGACCTTCTGGAAAGGACAGCCCGCTTCAAGAAGGAAGGCTGCCGTCTGGTGCAGATCCTCTGCACCAGGGTGGAAGAGGGCTATGAGCTCACCTATACCTTTGACAAAAACTATTTCCTTTACCACCTCCGCCTCATCGTGCCCCTCACCGGCTCTGTCATGAGCGTCACCAGCCTGTACTGGTACGGCTTTGTATGGGAAAATGAAATCCATGACCTTTTCGGTCTGGACATCCGCTTCATCGTGCCGGAAGTGGACTACGGCGGCCATTTCTACCACCTGGCCCAGAAAACCCCCTGGCATGATCTCTCCGGTGCCGTTCATGCGAAGAAGGCTGTAAAAGTGAACCTTCGGAGCGGCCTTGGCATCGACGCATCCGTTCATAAAGATACAAAGGAGGATTGATTTCATATGGCAGAAATAACCACAGTCCCCTTTGGACCCCAGCACCCCGTGCTGCCGGAACCGATTCATCTGGATTTGGAGCTGAAAGATGAGACGGTGGTAAGGGCGGTGCCCTCCATCGGCTATGTACACCGGGGACTGGAAAAACTGGTGGAAAAAAGAGATTTCAAGCAGTTCATCTATGTGGCGGAAAGGGTATGCGGTATCTGCTCCTTCGGCCACGGCTGGGGCTACGCCAAAGCAGTGGAAGGCCTCATGGATATAGAAATCCCCGACCGGGCCAGCTGCCTTCGCACCATGTGGCACGAGCTCTCCCGCCTCCACAGCCACCTGCTCTGGTTCGGTCTGGCGGCGGACGCCATGGGCTTTGAAAGCCTTTTCATGAATGCCTGGCGCATCCGGGAAATCGTACTGGATATTTTTGAAGAAACCACGGGAGGCCGGGTCATTTTCTCCGTCTGCAAAATCGGCGGCGTGAGAAGGGACATTGACGACACCCAGCGGAAGGAAATCCTGGAAAAGATGAAGGAACTCCGCAAAGAAATCCAGCAGATGGCCATGGTCTTCCTCTATGACAATACCATCCAGAGCCGTCTGGAAGGGGTAGGCGTCCTTTCCATGAACGACGCCATCGACTTGGGCTGCGTAGGCCCCATGGCCCGGGCCAGCGGCATTCCCGTGGACTACCGCATGGCCGACGACGAAGGCTTCTACAAGAAACTCCATTTCCGCCCCGTCACCGAAACCGCCGGCGACTGCCTGGCCCGGGTGAAGGTGCGGCTGGGGGAACTGACCCAGTCCATCGACATCATCTGCGGCTGTCTGGAAAACCTGCCGGAAGGGGCCATCGAAGCACCGGTGCGGGGACTGCCGCCGGTGGGCGAATATTTCACCAGGGTGGAACAGCCCCGGGGCGAAGCCCTGTACTACGTGAAGGGCAACGGCACAAAGAACCTGGAACGGTTCCGTCTCCGCACCCCTACCAACGCCAACATACCGGCCCTTGTGAAAATGCTGGAGGGCTGCGAACTGGCGGACGTGCCCAACATCATCCTCACCATTGATCCCTGTATCAGCTGCTGCGAAAGATAAGGAGGCGTCCCATGAGCTTTCTCATTTATATGAAACAGGCCCTGGCCAATCTTTTCAAGCCTCCTGTCACCACCTCCTATCCCTTGAAGCCGAAAACCTTCAAACCCCATGACCGGGGACGGGTCATCAATGACATCAGCCGGTGCATCCTCTGCGGCCAGTGCATGCGCACCTGTCCTGCCGGCGCCATTACCGTGGACCGGGCCACGGGCACCTGGAAAATCAACCCCTTCGCCTGTGTCCAGTGCGCCGGCTGCGTGGAAGTGTGCCCCAAGAAATGCCTCCACATGGACCCGGAAGCCGCTTCGCCGGACGTGAAGAAATCGGAAATCATCCTGAAAGTGCAGAAGGAAGACGGCGTATCCAAGGTCCAGCGCCAGGTGGCTGCCATCAACATGAAGGAAGCGGCCATGGACGACCGGAGCCACATCGTCAATAACATTATGAAATGTATCTTCTGCGGCCAGTGCATGCGGAACTGCCCCTCCGGCGCCATTACCGTAGACCGCCGTTCCCGCACCTGGAGAATCAACCTGGAAGCCTGCGTGAACTGCGGCACCTGTATCGACAACTGCCCGAGAAAATGTCTCTCCCTGGGCTGCTACCTGGGAAATCCCAGCGAAATCACCATGCAGGGCTCCCGCCCTCCTTTGAGAAAAAGGCCCTCTCCCGTGAAGGCAGAGCCGGCACCGGCGGCCCCGGAAAAAACGGCGCCCCCTGCAGAAGCAGCCAATGTGCCTGACACCCATATCCGAATCGAAGCGGAAAAATGCCTTTTCTGCGGCAAATGCGAACATAACTGCCCGGCAGATGCCATTTCCATCGACAGGAGAAACCGCACCTGGACCATCGATAGGGAAAAATGCATCACCTGCGGCGTCTGCGCCGACGGCTGCCCTGCCCACTGCCTCACCCTGGCGGACGCCTGGGAAGCAGATGAAAAGAAAGAAATGAAATCCACTTACCAGGGCAAGGTTCTCCGCCGCCCGCCGGCAGGAAGAAAGCCCGCGCCTGCGCCGGCTCCCGCCAAAGTAGAAGCGCCGGCTCCGGTCAAGGTAGAAGCACCGGCTAAAGAAGCACCGGCAGAAAAAGCAGCTCCTCCTGCAGAAGCAGCCAATGTGCCGGACACCCATATCCGGATCGACGCGGAGAAATGCCTCTTCTGTGGCAAATGCGAACATAACTGCCCGGCGAATGCCATTTCTATCGACCGGAAAAACCGCACCTGGACCATCGATAGGGAAAAATGCATTACCTGCGGCGTCTGCGCCGACGGCTGCCCCGCCCACTGCCTCACCCTGGCGGATGCCTGGGAAGCAGATGAAAAGAAAGAAATGAAATCCACTTACCAGGGGAAAGTCCTCCGCCGCCCACCGGCAGGAAGGAAGCCCGCGCCTGCGCCGGCTCCCGCCAAAGTAGAAGCACCGGCACCGGTCAAGGTAGAAGCACCGGCTAAAGCAGCACCGGCAGAAAAAACGGCGCCCCCTGCAGAAGCAGCCAATGTGCCGGACAGCCATATCCGGATCGACGCGGAGAAATGCCTCTTCTGCGGCAAATGCGAACATAACTGCCCGGTGAATGCTATTTCCATCGACCGGAAAAACCGCACCTGGACCATCGATAGGGAAAAATGCATTACCTGCGGCGTCTGCGCCGACGGCTGCCCTGCCCACTGCCTCACCCTGGCGGATGCCTGGGAAGCAGATGAAAAGAAGGAAATGAAATCCACTTATCAGGGCAAACTCCTCCGCCGCCCCGCCCGGCCGGTGAAGAAAGAACCGCCAAAGGATGAGCCCCATGCATGAGTATCCTGTAACGTTGGAAATCGTAGGGATTGCGGAAAAAACGGCCCGCGAAAAAGGGGGCACCGTGAAAGCCATCCACCTGGTGGTGGGCGAAGACTCCGGTTTCATCGGAGAATCCATTCAAATGTATTTCGACATCATATCCGAGGGCACCCTCTGCGAGGGCGCCCTTCTTACCATCAAAGACATCAAGCCCAAAATGAAATGCGACCGCTGTGGCCGCCTCTTTGAGCGGAAACGTTTCTCCTTCACCTGTCCCTACTGCGGCGGCGACGGCTCCCCTACGGAAATAGGCAAGGAATTTTACATCGAATCAGTAGACCTGGAGGTTGATTAAATGCATATGGTCAAAGCCGGCGTAATGGAAGACATTTACGCCCACAACAATCACATCGCCGAACATGTAAGAGAATACCTGATGGAAAGGAAGGTATACACCATCAATGTCATGGGCGCCCCGGGAACAGGCAAGACCACCTCCCTGGAACAGCTTATGAAATATATGAAATCGAAGGTATACGTTATCGAAGGAGACATTGAGTCCGACATCGACACCGAAAGACTTCGGAAAGAAAACGTCACCGCCGCCCAGATCAACACCTTCGGCGCCTGCCACCTGGACGCCCCCCTGGTGCACAACGCGGTGCACACCATGGACTTCAAAGAAGGGGGCATCCTCTTCATTGAAAACGTAGGAAATCTTGTGTGTCCGGCGGAACTGAACATAGGGGAAAACATCAAAATGCTCATCGTCAGCGTAGCCGACGGTAGCGACAAGCCCTACAAATACCCCCTGGCCTTCGAAAAGGCGGACATTATCCTCTTAAATAAAATCGACCTTATGCCCTACCTGGACTTTGACGAAGACTTCTTCATGAAAGGCCTCCGCCACCTCAACAAACAGGCGCCGGTCTTCAAAGTCAGCGGCAAGACAGGGGAAGGGTATAAAGAAGCGGCAGAATGGATTGAAGAAGCCGCCGGGAAATAGTGTCATCGGGGCGCTGTGCAGTATTCCCGAAGGTTGACGCGCCCTTACGGGCGCGAGGGTTGATGGGCCATGCGCTGACGCGCTGGCCCAAGGGTTCTGTCCGGGACCGGCTGACGCCTCCCGGACAGTTTGAGGGCTCCGCCCAGGGTAGTTATAAAGTATCGCTCTGTGCGTATTCCGCATGGAATACGCAAGTCGGGCGAAGTTGGCCTCTAGCCTGCCCAATAGGAGGCCTTCCTTTTAATCGCCCGACCGATTGGGGAGGTGGGCGCCGGTGGCGCCATTTTATAGCCGCCTTCGGCGGCATTTATATTCATCGCCGCCGGGCTATACCACAACCCTCAACCGCGAAGCGGATGTCGCCCCTGGAGCAAAGCGATGCACAGCGAACACATTTTGCACTATGCGAACTGGATTCGTAGGGGAGCAGAGCGACCTGAGAATCCAGTGAGTCAGTGACAGCAGAGGATGAAGGAGCGATAGCGACGCGCAAAATGTAGTGAGTCGTTTCCCCTCTGGGGGGGAGTCCGGCGAAGCCGGATAGGGGGGTGCGCCCGGCATGGGTGTAATCTAATGGGTGAAAGTCCCTAGTGCGGTATGACCATAACAAGCACACAGCCAATGGCAAGGGGTCCATCGTGAGGTGGGGTCTGAAGGAAGCCGGAGGCAAAACCTTGGTCCGACGAATAGAAACTTTATATGAAGGCAGAGTCCGGCAGGAGGAGGCAGCCCCCTATGCTGAAGTCCAACGATGGTCTTGGCCAGGCTTTGTAAATGAAGCGGATAGATGAGGCGAAAGATTACACTCTTACCCGGGGAGGTCTCATGGACGTCAAAGCAGTGATAGGTCGTATATATGGACCGAGTGGAGACGGTTGAAAAAGATTTATCATGAGAAGTCAGCAGAGGTCATAGTACCGCGAAAGCGGGAAGCACTGAACGATTCCAGTCAAAGTAAACCGTGAAAGGAACAATCATACGTTGAAGCAGAATGCAGTCACAGGGCGGACTTCCTGTCGGAAAATAGCGGAACTGGCGAAGATACGAAAAGGAGGGCTGAGTATGATGTTCAGGAAGCGGAAGAAATGACAAGCAGGAATATATTCCTACCCAAAGAATCGAACCGCCGTATACCGAACGGTACGTACGGTGGTGTGAGAGGGATGAATAATCTCTACTCGATTGGCCACGATAGTGGCCAATTCCCGCCGACTGATATTTATTTACAGATGGGACACTAACGTCATGCACCAAGATTCTTCACTGTGTTCAGAATGATCATGTGAGACGGGAAGGTAATCCCGTAACGCCCTTGCCCACCCCTGTCTAAGGGGTGGGTGGCGAGCGCAGCGAGCCGGAAGGGGTTAGCCGTCAGGCGGCATTTATACTCATTGCCGCCGAAGGCGGTGATACCACAACCCTCGGCCACGCAGTGGCTGTCAAACCTAAGAACCTTCGCCCGCGCAGCGGGTGTCAATCTTAAGGACCTTTTTCCTCAACCCTTCTGCACAACCCGCCGCCTTTGGCGGGCGTAACCTTCGGGGCCAGGGGCCCCGTCAACCCGGGCCGCCAAAGGCGGCCCTTTAGCAAAGGAGGCTAAACCATGTCCCATATCCATACATTCCGTCTCCTGATAGAAGGTCGGGTACAGGGAGTCGGTTTCCGTCCTTTTGTGTGCCGGGCGGCGAAGAAGGCGGGCCTCACGGGCTGGGTGAAGAACCTGGGGGGCCTGGTGGAAATCAGGGCTTCCGGCGAGAGGGAGTCCTTTTTCGCATTGGAAAAATCATTGCAGGAGGCGCCCTATCCCATAGAGGTGGAGAGCCTGTCCAAAGAGGAGCTTCCTTTGGAAAGGTTCCCCGATTTCCGTGCCGCATCCAGCAGCGGGGAGCCGCTGGCCCCTCTTTTTCCTGCGGATATAGCCATCTGCCCTTCCTGCGAGAGGGAGCTCCATGAGGGGAAGGACCGCCATTTCCGTTATCCCTTCCTTTCCTGCACCGCCTGCGGGCCCCGGTATACCATAATCAAAAGCCTGCCCTATGACCGTCCCCGCACGACAATGGACGAATTTCCTCTCTGCAAAGACTGTGAAAAAGAATACAGGGATTTGAAGAACCGCCGCTGCCATGGGGAGACCATCTGCTGTCCCCGCTGTGGGCCGAAACTTTCCATGATTTCCAAATCCGGCGAGACCCTCACCGGGGAGGAAGCCATGGAAAGGGCCATTGCCCTGGTGAAGGCGGGGGAAATAGTGATGGTGAAGTCCATCGGCGGGTACAATCTTGTCTGCCGGGGAGATCAGGAGGAAACGGTGATCCGCCTGCGCCGCCTGAAGCACCGGGAGGGGAAGCCCTTTGCCCTCATGGTTCATTCTTTAAAAGAGGCGGAAACCCTCTGCTTCCTTACCGGTGAGGACAGGAAGCTCCTCACTTCTCCTGCACGGCCCATCGTGCTCTGCCGGCCTAAGAAGCATTTCTCCGCTGTGGCGGAGGGGGTGCCGCGGCTGGGGATTTTCCTTCCGCCTTCTGCTTTTTACGACCTTCTCACTGAAGGGGCGGGGGGCCCCCTGGTGGTAACCAGTGCCAATATGAGCGGTGAGCCCATCCTTTATAAAGATGAGGAGGCCCTTTCCTGGTTTAAGGCCCATGAAATCGATTTCCTCTTCACCAATAACCGTGACATCCTCCGTCCTGCCGATGACAGCGTGGTGAAGGCGGAAGAAAGCCACAGGGACATGATCCGCCGCACCCGGGGATTTCTGCCGGAGCCTGCGTTGCAGGGAGCGAAAGAGGGGGCCCTTTTGGCCATGGGAGCGGACATGGAGCCCTCCTTCTGCCTTACTGCCCAGGGGCGTTTGTATCCCGGGGAAATGCCCTGCGATTTGGAAAATGAATCTTCCGAAGATGCGTTCCTTCATATGATAGAGGACTGGGAAAATATGCTGGGCATCCGGCCCGAGCGGATTGTGACGGACCTTCATCCCCGCTATATTTCTTCAGCCCTGGGAGAGCGTCTTTCTGCGGACCGGGGGATTCCCCTCTGGAGAGTGCAGCATCATCAGGCCCACGGCCTTTCCGTTATGGCGGAGCATGGACTCTCGGGAAAGGCGGCGGCCTTCGTCTTCGACGGCACCGGCTATGGCACTGACGGCACCATCTGGGGCGGGGAAATCCTTCTTCTGGAGGGAAATGAAATGGAGCGGGCAGGCCATCTGGACGCCATGCCCCTTCTGGGCGGTGATATTTCCATGAAACAGGCCTGGAAGACCGCCCTGGCCAGCCTTGCCTATGCCGGCCTCTCTTCGGAAGACAGCCGATGGCCGCTGGTGAAGGCGGCCCTTGAGGGCGGCGTGAACTGCATCAGGGACTCCGCCATGGGGAGGCTCTTTGACAGCGCTGCTGCCCTCCTTCATATCAAAGAGGAAAACCGGTTCAAGGGAGAGTGCGCCATGGCCCTGGAAGACGCGGCCCGGCAGGCGCTCAGGGAAAGAAGGGCGCCCCTTCCCCTGCACCTCACCCTTCGGGAAGAGGAAGGGCGCCTCATCTGGCACAGGGAAGAACTCATTTCCGAGCTGGCAGGAAATGGTAAAATAGAGGAAGCAGCCCTGGGGTTCCACCGGGCCGTGGAAGAAATGGTGGTGGAAAGCGCCCGCCTTCTGGGCGTGGAACAGGTCATCCTCACCGGCGGCTGCTTTCATAATGGTATTTTATGGACGGAAATCAGAAATGCGCTGGAAAAGGAGCATTTCAAAGTCTATGGTAATGAAAAGGTTCCCTGCGGCGACGGAGGCATTGCCCTGGGGCAGGCCTGGTACGGGCTGCAGGGATAAGGAGGAACTATGTGTGTAGCCTATCCGGGAAGAGTGGTCAGCATGAAAGGCACCCATGGCATGGTGGATTTTTCCGGCACCGAAGTGCCGGTGAACCTGGCCATGGTGCCCGCCAAAATCGGGGATTATGTGCTCGTTCATGCAGGCATGGCCATCCAGATTGTGGAAAAAAAGGAAGCCCGTGACTGGATTTCCCTTTTTAAAGAAATCGAGGAGACAGGGAAGAAATGAGAGAAAAAGAACTGGCCCATTACCTCTCTGCCTATGACGGGCCGCCCCTCCGGCTCATGGAGGTCTGCGGCACCCATACATCCTCTTTGTATCGGAGCGGCATCCGGCAGATCCTGTCACCGAACATCACCCTCCTTTCAGGCCCCGGCTGTCCCGTGTGCGTGACCCCCACCGCCTATATCGACAAACTGGTGTCCTACGCCATGAAGGAAGGGCACAAAGTGCTGGCCTTCGGCGACCTGCTGGCAGTGCCGGGAAGCCGCATGTCCCTTTCCGGCGCCAGGGACCGGGGCGGTGCGGTGGATTTCTTCTACAACCCCGAAGACGCCCTTGCCATGGCGGAAAAGGACAGGCATACCACCTTCGTCCTGGCGGCGGTGGGCTTTGAAACCACCGCCCCCGTGTGGGCGGATTTAATCAAGCGGGTGCATGATGAGAATATTCCCAACATCCGCTTCCTGACCGCCCTGAAAACCATGCCGGAAGCCATGCATATCCTGGCAGGAGACCTCCATATCGACGGATTCCTCTGCCCCGGCCACGTGGCGGTGATTACCGGCACCGGGGACTTCCGGAAACTGGGCGAAGCGTCTGGAAAGCCCATGGTGGTAGGCGGCTTTTCCCCGGCCCTCCTTCTTCGCGCCCTTACCAGGCTGGTGCTGGAAGCCTCAAAAAAGCAGGGGGGATTCTGGAACGAATACCCCTCTGTGGTGCGGGACGAAGGAAATCCCAGGGCCCTTGCCCTTATGAAGGACGTCTTCACACCGGGAGACGCGGTGTGGCGGGGCCTGGGAAATATAAAGGGCTCGGGACTCTATATTTCAAAAACCTATGAATCACTGGACGCAGGCAGCCGGGGCCTTACGGAAGATGTGATGCCCAGGGGCTGCTGCTGCGCCTCCGTCCTGACCGGGCGCATGACCCCGTCCATGTGCCCCTGCTTCGGCAGGGCCTGCACACCGGACCATCCCGTAGGAGCCTGCATGGTTTCCGGCGAAGGGGCCTGCTCCATTACCTATCGGGGAGGCTAATATGAAAATCGAACTGCGCCATGGTTCCGGCGGCGAGGAAACAGGCCGCCTTATCCATGAACTTTTTGCAAAATATTTCAAAAATCCCATTCTGGATGCCATGGAAGACGGTGCTGTGCTGCCTGCCATGGAAGGAAATCCGGTCCTCACCTCCGACAGCTTCGTGGTGGAACCCCTCTTCTTCCCCGGCGGGGACATAGGGAAACTTTCCATCTGCGGCACGGTGAACGACCTTTCCTCCATGGGCGCCAGGCCCCTCTACCTCACCGCCTCCTTCATCCTGGAAACAGGGCTGGACACGGAAACACTGGAAAAAGTGGCAGCCTCCATGGCGGAAACCGCCAGAGAAGCAGGTGTTTCCATCGTGGCAGGGGACACCAAGGTGGTGGAAGGCAAAGGGGGCCTTTACATCAATACCGCCGGTATCGGTGAAAGAGCAAAGGGTTGCACCATCTCCGCCTCCGCCATGGAAGAAGGGGACGCCGTCCTCCTCACCGGCACCATGGGCGACCACCACGGCACCATATTGACCGAAAGACTCCACATGAAAAGCAGCCTTCGGAGCGACTGCGCCCCCTTAAACGGTCTGGTGCAAAGCCTGCTGGAAGAAGGCCTTGCCATCCACACCATCCGGGACATCACCAGGGGAGGCCTTGCCACCGTGGCAAACGAACTGGCAGAAGCCTCCGGCAAAGCCATGGAACTCATGGAAGAGCACATCCCGGTGTCTGAAAAAATCCGTGAACTCTCCGGCATCCTGGGCCTCGACCCCCTCACCATGGGGAACGAAGGCAAAATGATCATCGTCCTTCCTGAAAAAGAAGCGGACAAAGCCCTTGCCATCCTTCACGAAAACCCCTACGGCAGAGACGCCGCTCGGGCAGGCCGTATCACCAAAGGTCAGGGCGTCCACCTCATCACCGCCTACGGAGGAAAAAGAAAACTCCTGCCCTTAAGAGGAGAAGGACTGCCGAGGATATGTTGATGATAGTGGGCTGGTGGGCTGGTGGGGTAGTGTACTAGTGAGCTAGTGTACTAGTGGGACAGTGAAACAGTGGGACAGCTATCCGCTGGCCGCTATCCGCTGGCCGCGGTGGTGGGCGCCCTTTAAAAATCATTGGGCGCCATTATAATAAAACCATGCAGCCTCACTCCGCACGTGGAAATGCATTTCCCCCTTTGGCGGCTGGCGGCACCACCTTTACCGCGGAGGGTGGACTTTTAACGGCGTTATACGTAGTGCAACTTATGATAATACGGTAAGAGTAGAAAGACTTATTCTCCCCCCTGAATAGGGGGGAGTCCCGCGGAGCGGGATAGGGGGTGGCCGCGCCAGCGGCCAATCATTGTAATATAAATCTTGCTGATGAATCCTAAGGTACAAGCCTTATTCAGCTGGCTACTGGCTGTTAACTGCCATTTCCGCTACGCTTAGCAGCCCTTCCCGCCGACCGGTATTTACGGGCAGATGAGACACTATCGCCATGCACCAGGATTCTTCCCTGTGTTCAGAATGACCATGTGAGACGGGAAGGTAATCCCGTAACGCCCTTGCCCACCCCTGTCTAAGGGGTGGGTGGCGAGCGCAGCGAGCCGGAAGGGGTTAGCCGTCAGGCGGCATTTATATTCATCACCGCCGAAGGCGGTGATACCATAACCCTCAGCCGCCAAAGGCGGCTGTCAAGCTTGAGAACCCTAAGAACCTTCGCCCCCCTTTGGTACTACGTACCACCTTCCCCCCCGCAAGCGGTGGGACAACAGGGGGGGCCGAACCTTCTGAACCCGGGCGGCAGGCAGCAGATGCCGCCTGAGGCCCCTTGACAACCCCGCCATCCCTCTATACACTTGACAATAAGATGATTTCAGAGAGGGGAAACCCTTTTTCCCCTATTTCATACAAGGAGGAACTATGTATAAAATTCAGAAAAAGATTGACAAATGTTTAGACCTTGTAGCCAGAGATGAAAAGGTGGTAGCACCCTGCCAGCACCTTTCCTACTATCCCTTTGCCGTGGAAAGCGGAAAAGGGGAAATCCTGAAAGATGCCGACGGCAATGAATACATCGATTTTCTCACCAGCGCCTCTTCCCTGAACCTGGGAAGCTCCAACCCCATCCTCACGAAGGCCATTGAAGCCCAGCTGAAAAAATGCACCCAGTACACCGCTGCCTATTCCTACAATGAGCCCATGATTTCCTATGCGGAAAAGCTCACCTCCGTCTACCCCGGCGGCGTGAAGGCCAAAATCGCCTTCGGCAACTGCGGCTCCGACGGCAACGACGCTGCCGTGAAATTCGCAAGAGCCTACACAGGACGGACGAAAATCATTACCTTCATCAACGGCTACCATGGAAATACCTACGGCTCCTCCTCCATGACCACCTGTACCACCCGCATGCATGCGAAAATGGGACCCTTCCTTCCGGAAATCTACCATTTCCCCTTCTACGGAGACGATGTGCCCGATGAAATCGTAGAAAAAGAAGCGGTGCGGGACATTGAAACCGCCTTCAAAACCTACATGCCCGCCGACGAAGTGGCAGCCGTAGTCATCGAAGCCATCCAGGGCGACGCCGGCATTCTGCCCGCCCACCCCATCTTCATGAAGAAACTCTATGACCTCTGCAAAAAGCACGGCATCCTCTTCATCGATGAAGAAGTACAGCAGGGCTTCTGGAGAGCAGGCCACTTCTTTGCCATTGAAAACTACCCCGGCATCATCCCCGACGGCATTATCATGGGCAAATCCATCGGCGCCGGCCTCACCCTGGGCGCCTTCATGGGCAGAGCCGAAATCATGGACTGCCTCCCCGCCCCGGCCCACCTCTTCACCCTGGGCGGCAACGCCATCGCCTGCGCCGCAGGTAACGCCGCCTTCGACTACTACAAAACCGAAGAATTCCAGACCATCTACAAGAGAAACTGCGCCCAGATCAAAGAAGAAATGGAAACACTGAAGAAGAATCACCCGGATCGCGTAGCCTTCTACCGCGGCCGCGGCATGTCCTGGGCCATCGGCATCGTGAAGAAAGATGAAAAAGGAAATCCCGTTCCCGACGGAGACGGCACCTTCAAAGTCTGCTTCCGCTCCTACGAAAAAGGACTTATCATCATCACCCTGGGAGAAAACCTCCTCCGCGTACAGCCGCCCCTCAACATCTCCTCCGAAAATCTGCACAAAGCCTTCACCATTCTGGACGAATCCCTGACAGAACTGGAAAAAGGAGAAATCCCCGACGGCGTCTTCGACTACCGCCACGGCTGGTAATGCCTCTATTGCATAAAAAAACGACTGCTCCGGCAGTCGTTTTTTCTATGCGTCAAATGCGGCGGGAAACGGTGTTCCCGAAGGTTGACGCGCCCTTAAGGGCGCGAGGGTTGATGGGCCATGCGCTGACGCGCTGGCCCAAGGGTTCTGTCCGGGACCGGCTGACGCCTCCCGGACAGTTTGAGGGCTCCGCCCAGGGTAGTTATAAAGTATCGCTCTGTGCGTATTCCGCATGGAATACGCAAGTCGGGCGAAGTTGGCCTCTAGCCTGCCCAATAGGAGGCCTTCCTTTTAATCGCCCGACCGATTGGGGAGGTAGGCGCCGGTGGCGCCATTTTATCGCCGCCTTCGGCGGCATTTATATTCATCGCCGCCGAAGGCGGCGATACCACAACCCTCAGCCACGCAGTGGCTGTCAAACCTAAGAACCTTAAGAACCTTCGGCCCATCAGGGCCGTCAACCCTCACGCCAAAGGCGTGTCCAAGGCCGCCTTCGGCGGCCTCACATCCCTACCGTCTCATCCAGCGGTTCCTGGCAGAAGAGCTTCATGGCGCCCTCCGCCATCTTATCCCCCTCATGGGCGGCGCCTTCCACCACGTCCAGTTTCCAGCGGAAAGGCACACCCAGCTCCGCCGCCTTGGCTTCGCAGAAATGGAAATAATTATTGCACCGCTCCATGCGGTTCATCCCCTGGGCATCCGCCTCCGGCGTATCCCGGAAAGGCTTCTCCCTGGAAATATCATTTCCTCCCATGAGCATGATCACCGGACGGGAAAAAGCCCGGGCCAGATCCCTGTCGGAGAGAGGCACATTCTTGATGCCGTAGGGATAGCACACATTTTTATCGGGCATGGTAAACCAGCCCGCATTGGCACAGACGATGGCATCTGCCGCAGGATGGCTGGCAAAGAGAGAATACCGGTGCATCAGCTGGCCGCCGGCGGAGTGGCCGAAAAGGATGACCTTCCCCTTCGCCCTCGTCCGGCGACGGATGGCGGCAGTCACATGGTCGATGGCATCAAACGTCCACTGCTTCCGCGGCTGGATATGGCCCGATTCCCCCTCCGCATCGGAAATATTTCCCTCCTGATACCACCGGGCACCGGGGTACTTCTTCGGCGAAAACTCCGGGCAGGCGATGAGCATATTGAAACGCACCGCCAGATCTTCCAGATGCTTCTCAAACCGCTCCGCCTTCCGTGTATACCCCGGGAAAGCGATAAACACCGGCTGATCCTCCGTCCAGGTAGCAGGCTTGTAATAATAAACCGGAATCGGATCCCTGCAGGTACCGCTGGGATCCTCCAAGAAATAAGAACTCTCACCCACCGGCAGAGACAAAGCCTTCCGCCGCGGGAGCAGATACGCAGTCACAGCGCCAAGGGCCAGTGCGGCCAGCGCCTTCGTAACCTTACCCAATCGTAAAATCTCCTTAGATAAATGAAGTCAGATAAAGAAGGCAAGCACCCTCCAATTGCCATATTATAGCACGGGAAGGGGTATAAGACGATAGAAGGCAGCGGATAGACGATAAATGATAGACGATAAATGATAGACGATCGGCATCAGAATCTCCTGCGGAGAAAGTCGCACATTGCACAGCACTCATAGTGTCTTTTTTTAGAGGAAAGGTAGTGCCGCAGGCACAAAAGGGGCTCCTTCCTGTCGACCGGTATTTACGGGCAGATGAGTGACTGGCGGCATGTACCAAGATTCTTCCCTGTGTTCGGAATGACTTGCCCGGCGGGAGGTTTAGCGCGTAACGCCCTTGCCCACCCCTGTCTAAGGGGTGGGTGGCGAGCGCAGCGAGCCGGAAGGGGTTGGCCGCCAAAGGCGGCCCCAATGATACTCCTCCCTCCCACCGGCCACTATATAACCGGAGAAGCGAAGAGCCCGGAAGGGCCGGCCGCCAGTCCCGCCTGCGCGCAACCATGGAAAGCGGGACGGCCGAACTCCTTCCTCATCAACTCTTCTCCACCAGCCGGCTGAAAAGTACATAAAGAAACTTCCTGGAATTCTCAAAGACAGAATCCCTGTCCAAAGCGCTTTCGGTGCCCGCTTCAGGATTTCAGGGAGTTTTTTTGCGTGTCTGAAAAGGAAGGGGCAGCAGTGACAGGTGTGAAGGTGAAGGTTTTCATGGGGCATTAAATGACCAATGAAAATTCCTGAATCCGGGGAAGCCCATAATTACGGAGATTTGCCAGAAGTAAAAATATTTTGGTAAAATAAGGAAGAAAGCACAGGCTCTCGATAAGTACAGCTTTCTTTTCGGGAAATGGTCAGGTTCACTGCCGCATAGGCAGTTTAGAAATACCAAAAGGCTAAAAAGCGGGCATTCCGAGAGTTCACTGCCGCATAGGCAGTTTAGAAATACGCTGGGAGCTGGTGTATCTCCTGCTGACCGTTCACTGCCGCATAGGCAGTTTAGAAATCCGGGGGAATGGGTTCGAGCTGGCGGATGATGTTCACTGCCGCATAGGCAGTTTAGAAATTGCGGGAAGCCCAAGGCCACGTTGTTTTATCGTTCACTGCCGCATAGGCAGTTTAGAAACGGAGGGAGTAGCGCAGATTCAATCGTGGGTTGTTCACTGCCGCATAGGCAGTTTAGAAATCTTCGGAGGCGGGGGAGGCTCCAATGGAAATGTTCACTGCCGCATAGGCAGTTTAGAAAATCTTGCTTACAAGTGTAGACAAGACGCAAGCGTTCACTGCCGCATAGGCAGTTTAGAAAATCAAGGACATCCTGGCCCATTTGCCGGAGGAGTTCACTGCCGCATAGGCAGTTTAGAAATTTGTGGCTTTGTCCAGGCGTTTGCCGGTTTTGTTCACTGCCGCATAGGCAGTTTAGAAATATGAGCTCTTTGGTGAGGACTGGCCTCATTAGTTCACTGCCGCATAGGCAGTTTAGAAATGGATAAAGTGCCCGGGGTAATCTTTGACGGATGTTCACTGCCGCATAGGCAGTTTAGAAAATGCATAAGATTTTTTCATTTTGAATCATCCTGTTCACTGCCGCATAGGCAGTTTAGAAAATGCATAAGATTTTTTCATTTTGAATCATCCTGTTCACTGCCGCATAGGCAGTTTAGAAATTCAGGCGTCGGGGTCTGATAACACTTGATGAGTTCACTGCCGCATAGGCAGTTTAGAAATGGGGCAGTCGCCACGGCTGCCCCGGAGATGAGTTCACTGCCGCATAGGCAGTTTAGAAATATAGTCTCAGAGCGGTTAATCTGTTATAACTGTTCACTGCCGCATAGGCAGTTTAGAAAAGTTAAGGCCTTTTCCTTGACAGTTTCCCATTGTTCACTGCCGCATAGGCAGTTTAGAAATCAAATCATTAAAAATGTTGTTTTCAAGCCATGTTCACTGCCGCATAGGCAGTTTAGAAAATTCTATTTTTTCAGAACCAACCAACACAACAGTTCACTGCCGCATAGGCAGTTTAGAAATCCGATACCCCGAGCGCCATCAGGCGCTCGAGGTTCACTGCCGCATAGGCAGCAAAGCTATCAACAGTTTGGAATTTCCGATTTATTCACTGACTTCTATGCTTGAATTTCAGAAAAATTATTTTTTTATTAGATTTTTTGTGTCATGTCATCTTCTGTCATTATCAAATGATACAATAAATGAAAATATAAGTATTTGATTCATTTATTTCAAAACGAAAGTGATGAAGACTATGAATACTTTACTTTCCAAGTCCGATTTCAAGGTTATTCTTCATTCGAAGCGGGCCAATATTTACTATCTTGAAAAATGCAGGGTCATGCAGAAGGATGGTCGGGTTGTTTATCTGACACAAAGTAAGGATAAAAACCTGTTTTGGAATATTCCGGTGGCTAATACGACAGTAATTCTTCTGGGCAATGGTACGTCCATCACCCAGGGGGCCATGCGGATTCTCTGTGGAGCCGGTGTAATGGTGGGATTCTGCGGAGGCGGTGGTACGCCGCTGTTTGCCGGTACGGATATTGAATGGCTCAGCCCGGGTAATGAGTATCGCCCGACTGCCTATATGCAGGGGTGGATGTCTTTTTGGTATGATGAATCGAAACGTCTTAGAGCAGCCAAAGTGTTTCAGCAGGAAAGATGCCGATTTTTGGAGAAAGTGTGGTCATTTGATGATGAACTCCAGGATGAGGGATTTTATGCAGATGATGCAGATGTGGAAGCAGCTTTGGCTTTTTATCGTGCCAAAATTGAAAATGCAGATGATGTGACGGAGTTATTGCTGGCAGAGGCAGAGTTTACAAAACATCTTTATAAATATGCGGCGTCCAATGTGCGGATGACCGGCTTTGTCAGAAAAAGGGAAGCAGATGATAAGGCCAATATCTTCCTGGACCATGGTAATTATCTGGCCTATGGCCTGGCGGCCTGTACCTTATGGGTTCTGGGGATACCCCACGGTTTTGCTGTGATGCATGGGAAAACTCGTAAAGGGGCCCTGGTTTTTGATGTGGCTGATTTGATTAAAGATTCCATTGTTCTTCCCTGGAGCTTTATCTGTGCGTCCAAAGACTGGAAGGATAAGGAGTTTCGGGAGAAGTGCCTTGAGAAATTTACGGAACATAAAGTGCTTGACTTCATGTTTGATGTGGTCAAACGAGTGAGCCTGGAGGCAGGTGATTGCTCATGATGGTTCTTTTTATCAGCCAGAGCATAAAAAAGGCGCAGCTTGTCACCCGCCGCATTTTGGATCAGTATGCCGACCGTATTGGAAATGATGTATGGAGAACAGTGATTACATCGGATGGACTGGAAACGGTTAAAGTGCTGTTGAAAAAGAATGCATCCAGAAATACAGCGGTAGCCTGTCACTGGATCCGCTCCAGAAATCGGGATGATTTGTTGTGGATTGTAGGACGCAGGGACGCTTTTGATGAAAATGGACGTGTTCCGGTCAATTTTACTACGAAGGAAATGATTCATGAAGACTGGGAGAATGACTGGGCCTATCTTCCTTTTGTTACCATCCTCACTGCCCTGGCTGCTTTATTCCATGACTGGGGTAAGGCCTCTGACTATTTCCAAGACAAATTGGCCAGGGGACTTCTGACAGCAGATCCTTTCCGGCATGAATGGATATCCTGCAAGATATTGGAAGCGGTCGTTCGCTGCAGTCATGCCTGGGATGATGATAAAAAATGGCTTGCTTTTCTGGCAGAAGGGAAATTTGATCAGGACAAAGTCAGGAAAGCGATGACAGAAGGGGATCCGGAAAAGCTGGCTCCGCTGCCGCCGCTGGCAGGCCTTCTGACATGGATCATCTTTTCTCATCATCGCCTGCCTGATCCGGATAAGACGGTAAGAAACAAGTATGACGGAAGGCAGAGAAAAAACATTGGCGATATGCTGCAAAGCATCAGCGGAACATGGGGCTATGAAAATAAAGAAGCCCAGGAGCCGGCGGCTTTGGAGAAGTGTCTGACCTTTTCGGCAGGATTTCTTTGGGATGATGCGCCGATATGGAGAAAAATGGTCAAAAAATGGTGTCTCCGGGCCCTGGAGAGCTATGACAGGCTGGCAGGCATGATGACAGGACCAGAGCTGCAGCCGGTTCTGCGGAGATGTTTGAATGATGCAAGACTTGGTTTGATGCTTGGAGATCACTACTTATCTTCTCTTCGGCGGGCAGATGATCAAAGCTGCTGGGGAGCTCGCACATTGTGGGCCAATACGGATCGGAAATCAGGAAAGCCCAAACAGTATTTGGAAGAACATCTTGTAGGCGTAACAAAGCAGGCATTGAGAATCGCCCATAGGCTTCCGGCCTTTTCTGAGAACATGGAAAAAGCCTATGATGTGCATTCTCTTAAAAAGACAAGCCCTCCTGCTTTTCGGTGGCAGGACAGGGTGGCTGCAAAAATCAGGAAGTACAGAGACAGTGATGAAAGAAAACGGGGCTGGTTTATTATAAATATGGCCAGCACTGGCTGCGGGAAAACAATGGCCAATGCCAAAATCATGGAAGCTGTATCGGAAGATGGCGAATCCCTGCGTTATGTGCTTGCCCTCGGACTGCGCTCGCTCACCCTGCAGACAGGGGACGAGTACAGGGACCGGATTGGCCTGTCTCCTGATGAAATGGCTGTTATCATAGGGTCTAATGCGGTGCTGAAGCTTCATCAGCAAAGCCCTGGCTCATTATCGGATCCATCTATCTATGGCGAAGATGGAACTCTCATGGAGCAGGAATTAAGCTGCGTGAATACCCAGTCGGAAAGCCAGAATCAATTTTTGAATATCTTTTTTGACCCGGACCATCCGGACAGTGCACAGAAGAATAAAAATTTCCTTTACAAACCGGTGCTGGTAACCACCATTGACCATATGATGGGAGCAGTGGAAACAAAGCGGGGCGGCAGATATATACTTCCCAGCCTTCGCCTTATGTCATCCGATCTGGTTATTGATGAAATTGATGATTTTGACAGGGAAGATCTGACTGCCATTGCCAGACTCGTCCATCTGGCCGGCATGTATGGAAGAAACGTGGCGATCTCCTCAGCAACCATCCCGCCGGATCTGGCAGAAGGTATGTACAGATCCTATATGGCGGGGCTGGCCTGCCGGAACGCTTTCTTCTCCGAGAAAAAAGCAGGTACTGTGGTCTGGTGCGATGAATTCAGGACAGATGTACAGACCATGGATACGGAAGACAGCCGGTTTGCGGAAAATCATGACCGGTTTATCAAAGCCAGGATAGAAAAACTGAGGAAAGAACCGGCCAAGAGGAGAGGATTCCTTGTCCCCTGCAAAGTCAATGATGATGAATCCGATCTGATAAAGGGATATTTCAGCAGTATAAAGCAGGCAGTTCTTCAGCTCCATAGAGACCATCATGTGGTGGATCGGAAAACAGGAAAAAATATTTCTATCGGCGTCATCAGGATGGCTAATGTCAATCCCTGTGTGGAGCTCAGCCTGTATCTTATGCAATGTAACTGGCCGGATCATACGGCGGTCAGGGTGATGACATATCACAGCCGGCAGATTCTCCTCCTCCGCCACGAGCAGGAAAAATATCTGGACTCCGTATTGAAGCGGAAGCAGGAAAATGGGCAGGTCGTCGATATAGAAGACCCGGTCATGAGAAACCATATCGATCATGAGACAGAAGAGGATCTTATCTTTATCCTTGTGGCTACACCGGTAGAGGAAACAGGACGGGATCATGATTTCGACTGGGCCGTCATCGAGCCTTCTTCCGGACGTTCCATTATCCAGTTGGCAGGCAGAGTGCTCCGCCATAGAAAGAGGACGGAAGATATTTCCAGCGCCAACATAGCCGTCATGGATTATAACCTGCGGGGACTGCAAGGACAGAAAAGGGCTTTCATTTGGCCCGGTTATGAGGATGGGAGATATGTGCTGGAAACGCATTGCATGGAAGAACTGATAGATGGGAAGAGGATGGAGAAAAAGATTGATGCGGTGCCCAGAACTCGTAAAGCTTCTCATCTGGAGCCCTGTAGAAGATTGATAGACCTGGAACAGCAGATTATGGCTGATTTCAACAGTTTTACCGACACGGGCCCGCAGTGCATCAACGGGTGGAATCACGAAGCCTGGTGGATGACAGCTCTGCCACAGGAAATGAACCGGTTCAGGCGGGCAGACATACCGGAAGAGAAGTTGTATGCTAAGTATATAGATGGAAAGGTCTGTCTCTGCGAGCAGGATGCAGACACATCCTGCAGCAAGGTGTATGGTATTGAACCGTATACGGGTATGACGCCTGGCATGAAGAAAAGGCTGTGGCTTTCAGATGAAGAACGGAATTACATAAAACTTCTTGAAAGTTTGGCAGCAGGACAGGACGGACCAAAAGAGGAACTTATGAAAAGATACTCCGAAATTTTTGGCGAAATAACGCTTCCGGCGTCTAAAAACAATGCCAAAATACTTCTATATTCTGATCAGTTGGGACTATTTCATATGGAAAAGGAGGAATCGGAAATTGGGAAAGCTCAGTGAATATATACAGGAACAGGCAAAGAAGAAAAACAAAACGCCTGAAGTCTGGCTGGAAGGTGTACTGGCTAATCTCTCCAAATGCACGCTGGCAACGCATGTCGGAAAATTTTCAAATCCGGACAGTAAGGTTGTTATTTATGATAATTCGCAATCAGGTATGGACGGTCTTGTAACTACAACTTCCTCTGCATGCGAAACAGATATGATTTACTCCTCTGCAGCCTATATGGCATCTACAAAGCTTCTGCTTCAACCTATGGAGGATGGCAAAAGCTGCCTGGAGCATTTGCAGACAGGTGAAAGTGATGTATATGAAGAATTTGGGCAGTTTGGCATAAAGCAAGAACGGATCCATGAAGCATTGGATGGGATAAAGAAAGCGGAAAGCCTGGAAACTGATGGCAGACTGAGACAGGTTTATTTCCCGGTAGGAGAACATGATTATCATTTATTGACAGTGCTCCCGGCTTCTTCTCTTATGGAAACCATGAGCAGCAGGATAAAAGTGATGAATCATAGATGGTTTGATACGAACAATAAGAAAAAAGACGTATTTGGTGAATCTGCCAGCCATATAAGCAATCTAACGGTTATAGGATTTGGGGGAACCAAGCCACAGAATATCAGCACGTTAAATGCAAATTCCGGAGGGAAAGCTTACCTCTTGTATTCTATGCCGCCGATAATCAGCGATGAACATACCAGACTTCCCAAGCATGACATCTTTATGGAATGCATTCCTTATAGTATCTGCAATGATGCTATCCAAAAGCTGCATAAACTATTTACAATGGACAGAAATAATATGGACATTCGAGCAAAAGTTCGATTCCACATAGAAAATGTGGCAGACTATTGTATAGAAACCGCAGAAATTATACGGATGCATCAGGAGGGCTGGAGTCTTGAGGGAAAATACAGGAACCTTTCATTAGCTCAGAAAATTTGGCTGGACTGTGTCTATGAGAAGGAATGGGGAAATGATGAATGGCGCCATGAAGTGGGGAAGCAGTTCGGAAAATGGATCATTCGACTCTATGGCCGAATAGAAGGTTCCGAAAAAGTTGCTTTGGGAGATGAAGAAATGCAGATGTTTTCTGAAGTGATGGAAGATGCCTTAAAAAAGGAAGTGAATTCTGCCTTATGAAATCTTATTTATTGATTCGCCATATGAAAGTCCATAATGCCAATGCCATGAGCAGTACCCTGACCATAGGCGTACCGGCAGTGACAGCTTGGATGGGAGCAGTGCATGCTTTGGAAAGAAAGATCAGGCAGCAGAAAACATGGAATCATATCCGCTTTCCCCGTGCGGGCATTTCGTTTCATCAATGCAACCTGCAGGTATACAAAGGAATAGGCGATTCCTATTATTCTATCATTGGAACAGCCAATCCACTGCGGAAGAAAGGTGCAGGCTTTGAGAGGCCTCCCTTTATTGAAGAACCGCGTATCCATCTTGATATATCCCTTCTGGTGGAAGTGGAAGGACTGGATGGGGACAATGACGAAGAATTTCTTGCCTGCGTCCGGCAGCTCCTGCCATCTATGAAAATAGCCGGCGGGGACATTCTGGAAATCAGGAAATCCAGGCTCTGCTATGCTGACAGGGATCATCCACAGGAAGAAAGAAAAGTATTGTCTGCTTTAATGCCCGGATTTGTCCTGATTGAAAGGGATGACCTCATTCGACAGATGACAGAAACAGGAACTGACAGTCTGCAGGCGCTGCTGGATTATCTTAAAATTACTAGAACTGCACGGAAAGATGAAAATGGAAATATAGACGGATGGGATTATTTCCGAAAAGGAAATGGATGGCTGGTTCCTATTTCTGTTGGATTCAAAGGGATCTCCAAACTCGGAAAAGTAAAAAATCAGAGAGACACTTCCGTTCCTCACCAATTTGTAGAAAATGCGGTGACTCTGGGAGAATTCCGAATGCCCTATCGTTTTGAACATGTTGACGATATTCTGTGGCATTATGAATATGACAGTAAAAATAGTTTATATCTCTGCAGTAATCATAAATAAGGAGGAAAAGATGATGGCTGACAAAAATTTCAAAAAGGCTTCTGTGTTGGCATTTGAAAAGAAACTGGTGGTATCGGATGGGTACATGTATGGTACTATCTGGGAGAATCGTGACCATGATGCAAGTCCAATCAAACTGGTTGAAAAATCGGTTCGAGGCACGATTTCCAACCGGCTTAAAAAAGCGGTAAAAAATGATCCGGCAAAATTAAATGCACAGGTAGAAAATCCTAATCTTCAGACTGTAGACAGTGCATCTCTGGCTTTGGATCAGGATACGTTAAAGCTGGTATATACGGTGAAAGTGCTTTCCGGTGTACAGTACCCCTCTGCCTGCAACAGCGCCAGCCACTATGAAGGAATTCGTTCCATGGGAACAGAATTTATTAAAGAACAGGGATTTAAGGAACTGGCACACAGGTACGCATATAATCTGGCAAATGGCCGCTTTTTATGGAGAAACCGGGTTGGGGCAGAAGCATTGGAAATCCGGGTGCATATTGCGGAATATAATAAAAACTGGGTATTTGATGGGTACCGGTATTCGTTGAAAGATTTTGATGAAGATGCTTCTTCTGTTGATGAATTAGCTGCGCTGATTGCAGATACACTGTCTGGAGAGAAAACGTCCCTTCTCATTGAAGTAGAAGCATTTGCAAAAGTAGGAAAAGGGCAGGAAGTGTACCCCAGCGAAGAATTGATTTTGGATAAGGGCAAAGGCAAAAAGAGCAAAGTTCTTTATCATGTAAATGGCATAGCAGCTATGCATTCTCAGAAACTGGGCAATGCCATCCGGACCATTGATACCTGGTATCCGGAGTATGATGGGAAAAGGAATGGCCCCATTGCAGTAGAGCCCTATGGCGCAGTTACAAATCTCGGTATTGCATACAGACCGCCAAAGGAGAAAAAGGATTTCTATACCCTTTTTGACGCATGGTCAGAAGGAAATAAACCGGACAGCATAGATGATCAGAACTATGTCATGGCAGTTCTGGTAAGGGGAGGAGTCTTTGGCGAAGGGGATAATGACTGATGAATGTATACTATCAGGAAATCACATTGATTCCGGATGGAGAAACACCGGCTTTTTTCCTTATGTCCAAGGTCTTTATGCAGATACACCTGGCTTTGGGAAATTGGAAAAACCGGACCGGCAGCCAGCCTTTCGGTATCTCCTTCCCGCAGTATGAAGAAAAAAGCCTGGGCGTAAAAATCAGGATATTTGCTGAAAGCAGAGAGCAGCTGGAAAAACTGGATATAGAAGGATCCCTGGAAAGGCTTAAGGATTATGTTCACTTGACATCCATTAGAAAAGTGCCGGTAAACAGGATAACCGGATATGCATCTTTCAGCCGTTATCAGCCGGACGCATCGGTGGAGCAGAAGGCCAGTAGATTTTCTGCTCGGCATCCGGGTACATCCTATGAGGAAAATCTTTCCCTGATGAAACAGAAAAAAGAAGACTACGGCAAACCTTTCATCCATATGAAGAGTTTGTCCGGCGGTCAGAAATTTAATCTGTTCATAGAAAAGACGCCCCAAGCCGAAGAGATGAGAGGAACCTTCAGTACCTATGGCCTGAGCCGAGCTG
The DNA here is from genome assembly GCF_937959425.1 of uncultured Dialister sp. Classification (GTDB taxonomy): domain Bacteria; phylum Bacillota; class Negativicutes; order Veillonellales; family Dialisteraceae; genus Dialister. The sequence continues at coordinate 28,390 of NZ_CALGPS010000093.1, read as the reverse complement.
CATCCCTGCCTGAATTTTGACCAATGATAAAATAGCAGTCGGCGAAACATCGATAAATACGTAATCTTTTCATCTGGCCGGAAAACATTGGTTGATTTGGTAAAAACCTGAAAAAGACACGAATCTATCGGTGCTCCTTTCTGCACATCTTCAGTTCACTGCCGCATAGGCAGTTTAGAAACGGTCGTCTTCCTCGGAGCGTGGGAGGAAATCGTTCACTGCCGCATAGGCAGTTTAGAAATTTTACCCGCAGGGTTATGGCCGTACAAGTAAGTTCACTGCCGCATAGGCAGTTTAGAAAGCGAAGAGTGTCGCCGCCGCTCATCCATTCGTGTTCACTGCCGCATAGGCAGTTTAGAAAATCATCGTAAACGGTGACGGCGAGGAAATGGAGTTCACTGCCGCATAGGCAGTTTAGAAACGTGACATTGTGGACCCCCTGGAAAGCGTTATGTTCACTGCCGCATAGGCAGTTTAGAAATCCGGGGGAATGGGTTCGAGCTGGCGGATGATGTTCACTGCCGCATAGGCAGTTTAGAAAACTTTTCGAGGTAAAGGTAGAGGCGGAAAAAAGTTCACTGCCGCATAGGCAGTTTAGAAAAAACCCGAGATTAAAAGGGCACTTGTAAGACTGTTCACTGCCGCATAGGCAGTTTAGAAATGTATTCGTTGCCGCAGAGCGGTCGCCTGTATGTTCACTGCCGCATAGGCAGTTTAGAAAGCTCTGCTCCCCCGGCCTCATTGGCCCTCTCGGTTCACTGCCGCATAGGCAGTTTAGAAAAATAAAGCGAATGTGGATCAAAATCAATAGATGTTCACTGCCGCATAGGCAGTTTAGAAATGACAGCCCCCTGCCGCCGGCCGAACAGGAAAGTTCACTGCCGCATAGGCAGTTTAGAAACATTTGGCCTCCAGCTTGCCGCCCCTGTTTGGGTTCACTGCCGCATAGGCAGTTTAGAAACTGTATTGTGTTTTTGTTGACTTGTGCATCAAGTTCACTGCCGCATAGGCAGTTTAGAAAAACTATGCCTACGGAGCCGTAGGATCTGTATTGTTCACTGCCGCATAGGCAGTTTAGAAAAGTCATGACCATTGACTTCAACAAGCGTCACCGTTCACTGCCGCATAGGCAGTTTAGAAATCGATGATTTTTTAAGAGTGGATATTTGATTTGTTCACTGCCGCATAGGCAGTTTAGAAATCGATGTGCAGGCAAGGCAGGTTAGCTTTGATGTTCACTGCCGCATAGGCAGTTTAGAAATCCATCAAGTAGCATTATTTTAATATGCCTATAGTTCACTGCCGCATAGGCAGTTTAGAAATCATAAGCTACCAAAATAGACTCATCTACATCGTTCACTGCCGCATAGGCAGTTTAGAAATGTGGCTCTCCGTCCCTCAATCCTGTGGCTCTGTTCACTGCCGCATAGGCAGTTTAGAAAATTTGTCATATCCACCCGTTGGATACTGTCCAGTTCACTGCCGCATAGGCAGTTTAGAAAAATGCTATGAGGGAATAACACTAGACCCCGACGTTCACTGCCGCATAGGCAGTTTAGAAATATCTACGCAGCGTTGTTGTTGTGGGTTTTACGTTCACTGCCGCATAGGCAGTTTAGAAATTCACTGTTTTCCATTCGTCCATAAGCATTTTGTTCACTGCCGCATAGGCAGTTTAGAAAAGCTTCTTCCCAATCTGGGATGCCACGGTGGCGTTCACTGCCGCATAGGCAGTTTAGAAAATTGATTCTTTTGCCATATCTAAATATGTATCGTTCACTGCCGCATAGGCAGTTTAGAAAGACCGGCGGCGCCGGCCTTTGGCTCGCCCAGCCGTTCACTGCCGCATAGGCAGTTTAGAAACTTTGCCTCCTCCGCAATCGTGCGAAGAGCACGTTCACTGCCGCATAGGCAGTTTAGAAACGTTGATGAATTAGCGAGCCATGCGCACCCATGTTCACTGCCGCATAGGCAGTTTAGAAATTGCGACCGTTTTCATGGATAATTCCATTTCTGTTCACTGCCGCATAGGCAGTTTAGAAATTGTTTGGTATAACGGATTTGTTTCTTATGACGTTCACTGCCGCATAGGCAGTTTAGAAAAGTTACCTTCTGCCATGTCCGCGGCTCCTTAGGTTCACTGCCGCATAGGCAGTTTAGAAAATCAATCGCCGACGGCTGAAACACTGTGCTCTGTTCACTGCCGCATAGGCAGTTTAGAAAATCAATCGCCGACGGCTGAAATACTGTGCTCTGTTCACTGCCGCATAGGCAGTTTAGAAATTAAAAACAATCACGGATACACAGACAAAAAAGTTCACTGCCGCATAGGCAGTTTAGAAATGTGCATTGCGCTAAAAATCAGTAAAAGTACAGTTCACTGCCGCATAGGCAGTTTAGAAAGTAAAATCCGGTCCGGTACGGTGAGATTATCGGTTCACTGCCGCATAGGCAGTTTAGAAAAATAATGAAGGATAAATACGACGGCCCGGAAAGTTCACTGCCGCATAGGCAGTTTAGAAAAGAATGTGCCCGACGGCAAGGCCAACATTAAAGTTCACTGCCGCATAGGCAGTTTAGAAAAGGGAGAACCCTTTACCCAGGAAAACCATGATGTTCACTGCCGCATAGGCAGTTTAGAAACGTAAGGTTGAGAAATCTCAACGAGAAGGAGAGTTCACTGCCGCATAGGCAGTTTAGAAATCATAATTCCATTCAGCTTTACGATGGAATCCGTTCACTGCCGCATAGGCAGTTTAGAAAACAGAAGAATATCTGAATAATTAGACGATCCTGTTCACTGCCGCATAGGCAGTTTAGAAACTATCGTACGGTCTGACTTCTTGGCCGCCGCTGTTCACTGCCGCATAGGCAGTTTAGAAATGCCTGAGAAGAAAGAGGAAGAAAAGAAGGATGTTCACTGCCGCATAGGCAGTTTAGAAACCTGACGTTTTAAGAATTTACCCTGATGAAACGTTCACTGCCGCATAGGCAGTTTAGAAATTTATCACCAGGGACCGGGTGGCCGGGCGGGTGTTCACTGCCGCATAGGCAGTTTAGAAATGACGCGGACTTCGGGTTCTACCGTTCCGTGGGTTCACTGCCGCATAGGCAGTTTAGAAATGTCGATGGCGGCGGCGCGGTCACTATCATCTGTTCACTGCCGCATAGGCAGTTTAGAAACCTCCCTTCCCGCCGGTCGATATCCTTTTATTGTTCACTGCCGCATAGGCAGTTTAGAAACATGCGGACAACGGTAGACGGGGAGGACGCACCGTTCACTGCCGCATAGGCAGTTTAGAAACAGGACACTATGGTTAGCGAAAGAAACAAAGCGTTCACTGCCGCATAGGCAGTTTAGAAATTTTGAAACGATTCTCAATTAAAATCAAAAAAGTTCACTGCCGCATAGGCAGTTTAGAAATTGATGTAAGCTAATTCGTCGGCTTCCAGATCGTTCACTGCCGCATAGGCAGTTTAGAAATTATGGCTCTCTCCACCACCACATCCTGGCGAGTTCACTGCCGCATAGGCAGTTTAGAAATTGAACATGGCGGAGGCAGAGGCGCAGTAGATGTTCACTGCCGCATAGGCAGTTTAGAAAATGGGTTCTTTAATAATTGTAGAGGCTCCACTTGTTCACTGCCGCATAGGCAGTTTAGAAAATCATCAGCATCCTAACGGTTTCCTTATCAGAGTTCACTGCCGCATAGGCAGTTTAGAAATGCCTGGTAACCGGCGGACAGGTAAGTTTTATGTTCACTGCCGCATAGGCAGTTTAGAAAATGAGCTGTGCGCAGGCTTCTATCTGCGCATCGTTCACTGCCGCATAGGCAGTTTAGAAATACGACCTTTGCCAATATGCACGACTTCATGAGTTCACTGCCGCATAGGCAGTTTAGAAAAGAAGCAAGTTTAGCAAAAAAGAAATTGCCGAGTTCACTGCCGCATAGGCAGTTTAGAAATGAATCTTAGGGACGTCATGAAGGTAGCCTACGTTCACTGCCGCATAGGCAGTTTAGAAATTTGTGAAGAAGAAAAACAGCGATTTCAGTTTGTTCACTGCCGCATAGGCAGTTTAGAAAGTTTCCGGCGAGCTGGTGGGAGAAATCAATGTTGTTCACTGCCGCATAGGCAGTTTAGAAATCCGGACGAATCTCCGCCTTTTAGGGCTAAATGTTCACTGCCGCATAGGCAGTTTAGAAATGCCCGGAAGGAAGCACGCCGGAAGGGAACATGTTCACTGCCGCATAGGCAGTTTAGAAATTTTAGGGCTAAATGATTGCAAGCTGGCGCTCGTTCACTGCCGCATAGGCAGTTTAGAAAATGTTAAATCTCCCCTCTCTTGGTGGTGTACTGTTCACTGCCGCATAGGCAGTTTAGAAAAGTTGCAGGGTGATTTGGAAATATTGGGCGGAGTTCACTGCCGCATAGGCAGTTTAGAAATTCCCCGCAAATGTCCGCAAGCCGAAGCCGGAGTTCACTGCCGCATAGGCAGTTTAGAAATGGCACAGGATGTAGAAGAAGCTGTATATAACGTTCACTGCCGCATAGGCAGTTTAGAAATGGAAAGCTTCCAGGGCAGTATCTCTGATTTCGTTCACTGCCGCATAGGCAGTTTAGAAAAGCGACAGCACCGATGCAAAAACCGCCCGGGAGTTCACTGCCGCATAGGCAGTTTAGAAACATGTGCCGCCGATATAGGTAGAGGGGTTAGCGTTCACTGCCGCATAGGCAGTTTAGAAATCTGTTTCCGCAAAAGATGCATTCACGGATATGTTCAATGCCGCATAGGCAGTTTAGAAATTAAAAGTTAATGCGTACCTGGACTTCGGTATGTTCACTGCCGCATAGGCAGTTTAGAAATGAAGGCGGTGCGCTTTTATCTCCGTGGGAATGTTCACTGCCGCATAGGCAGTTTAGAAATGGCATGGGGCAGGCCATGACGGTGCAGCCGCGTTCACTGCCGCATAGGCAGTTTAGAAATGTTTGGCGTAGTCCCGCCAGGTCTCCGATAGGTTCACTGCCGCATAGGCAGTTTAGAAATGCTGTATGGATGCCTGGTAGAGCTGGTATTCGTTCACTGCCGCATAGGCAGTTTAGAAATCTTCCAGAATGTTTATATCCACCGAATCATAGTTCACTGCCGCATAGGCAGTTTAGAAACACGAGGAAGCGGCTGATAACTTTGACGGATAGTTCACTGCCGCATAGGCAGTTTAGAAATTATTCCTGGCCGTGAGATAATCGTTCTCGGCGTTCACTGCCGCATAGGCAGTTTAGAAATGTGGTGGCCACCAACGGCCGGGAGTACACGGGTTCACTGCCGCATAGGCAGTTTAGAAACGCCGCTTCAGTATCAAAGCCAATGACTGAGGGTTCACTGCCGCATAGGCAGTTTAGAAAATTGCCAATGCGTCATTCTTTTTCTGCTGGTCGTTCACTGCCGCATAGGCAGTTTAGAAATGCTCCATCTTTCGGACGGAATCGGCAGAGATGTTCACTGCCGCATAGGCAGTTTAGAAATGTATGGTGCGCCCAGTATAACAGCCAGTGCGGTTCACTGCCGCATAGGCAGTTTAGAAAAGCATGTCGGGGGTAATTCCCGCATCCTGCATGTTCACTGCCGCATAGGCAGTTTAGAAATTCGCATCTACCCGGTGACGGTGTACGAAGGAGTTCACTGCCGCATAGGCAGTTTAGAAAAAGAACGCCCACCGCTTCCAGTGCTTTTGCCTGTTCACTGCCGCATAGGCAGTTTAGAAATTAAAGTGAATGGGATGTGCCTTGTAGTTCATTGATTTATCCAAACTTCTATAAATTTTATAAATTATCCGAATATCATCTATTTTTGATCCTCCTCCTCATCATCGTCATCTTCATCCAGCGGTTCGAATGGAATCTTTTTCCTGATACAAAAGGCGTATTGGGCAATATCTCCGCCGTTTCTGATGATTCCGGCTGTAATAGCATCCGCTAACATCCGCCGCTCCTCATCATTGGAAAGGCATAGCTGCACTCCTGTGATAAAATCTTTTTCGTCCCAGATTTCCTTCAAAATGTTTGTAAGTTCATTCTTTGTCATTTGTGCCTCCTTGTTTTAATTTCATTTTATCATAATCATGCATAATCCTGTATCTGTCATTTCCCTTCTTACATTTGAGACTCTAATCCGTTCGCCGCGCAAGTATGACTTTATCGCAATCGCACACATCGAAACTTTACTATTTGATATTTGACTCTCTTGCTATTTCTGCTATACTTAGGGCAGAGGTAAGAAAGGTCTTATCTCCACCACATTGCCAGGGGAAATCCTGCTGCTGTCTGCATATAAACCCCGTTTGTAGATTCGTATTAGCATCACAACCTCAGCGATTCGTCTTTTTTCATAGTCAGATGAAATTTGGATCCGGAATTGAGCTCGTTAGTGATGGCGGCAGGGCATTGAATCCCCTCCTTTCCCCTGGCAGTATATTTAAGGAACCTCGTGGTTCCGGAAACGCCTTCGTTCCCCGCAGACGAAGGCGTTTTTCCATGGGAAAATAAGAGATTTGAGGTTTGAGATTTGAGGTTTGAGAATTGAGGGTGGAAAATGGGGACTGGGGATTGGAGATTGGGGATTGGGCTGGTGTAAGGTTTCTCCAGTGACTGGTATTTATGAGCCATCAAGGCACTATCGACGGTTACCAAGATTCTTTGTCTGCGGCCAAGGGAAGCACTGATTAGTTCATAGAGTCTGCTTTTATAAGAATTTTTATGCACGGCTTCGTCATGGAACTCCTTAAATAGCTTGCTATTCGCGTCGTCCCATTCCTTGCATTACATAAAAATTCAAGAATAAAAGCAGACAGTGATTTAATCAGCGCTTCCTTAGTCGGAGCTGCACACATCCGGAAATACAGCTGCCCCGCCCCATCGTCATTTTGACCGCAGCCGGTCATTCCGTGTCGGTGCGGTGATTCATATGTTAGTTGATAAAAAATAAAAAGCCGTCTCTAATCGGGAAGACTTTTCAGAAAATATTGATTTATTTTTTGGAATATTTGCCAAGACTTTAAATAACATGATACTATTTACATGAGACAGCTGGTGTGGCTTTCTCTTACTTCCTGTAAGAGGAGGTGATTCACTATGAGCCAAGATTTGTATCAGGCCTTTATGGTCATCATCAATTTTGCGGCCTTAGTGGTCGCCATCATTGCACTTGTTAAAAAGTAGCAATTGAAAAAAGCCATCCATGGTTAGGAAGGCTCCTTTCAAATTAAAATGATTATGAGAGAGCCATTTCCCCGTCAAGGATACCAGCTGTCTCTTTCTATGCCCATTATACCACAGAAATGATAAAAGACAACAGTAAGTTCTTAATGCAAATCAATAGTTACCGCCTTCCCGCTGACCGGTATTTATTAGTGAGCTGGTTGACTGGTGAGCTAGTGAACTAGTCAGAGCCCCCTGTCAGGGCTGCACACATCCGGAAATACAGTTGCCCCGCCCCATCGTCATTTCGACCGCAAACGGTCAGCCGCCAATAGGAAAGCCTCTCTATATTTCCCGTTTCCCCTTGAGGTGGCAAGGAAACTGGGGTTGCACCAGCGAACTGAATTCGCAGGGGAGCCTAAGCGACCTGAGAATCCAGTGAGTCGGTGACAGCAGTGGATGTAGGGGAGCACAGCGACCCGAAAATCCAGTGACACGCTTCCCTATGGGTGAACGCCTCGAAGAGGCAAAGGGTGTACGATGGTAAGCATCCTAATGACTCTCACCATCGTTCTACGCAGGCCAACTTCGGCTGATGTGGAGAAATCTCATTCTGCAATAGTGCCTCATCGCGGCGGGAGATTGCGGGGCGCAGAGCTTCAATAGAATAAAAGCATTGACCATCCATAACCATATGCAGCGTCGCCCGAAATGACGTAGAGGCCGGCAGCCGGCGGTCATTTGGGGAATTTATGTATACAAAAAGCAGCGGAGCGAATCCACTGCTTTTTCTTATTTCAGCATTTCTTTCCATTCGTCGGGGTAGTCGCCGCGGTATTCCACGACCTGGTCCACCGGCTTCCGGGGGAGGGGGCGGACTTCTTTGTCGGTGTAGCCGAAGGCGATGGCTGCTGCCATTTCACCGTCTTCATGAAGCCATTCTTTCAGTTCGTCGTAGGCGAAGAAGACGTTGCAGGTCCAGAGGCTTCCGATGCCCCGGGCGGTGGCTTCGAGGCACATGTTCTGGATGGCTGCGCTGACGGACTGGATGTCTGCCAGTTCCATGAGGTATTCGTCCTTGGGGTGGTCTTCTCTGTAGTTCAGGCCTTTGGTGTTCATGACGAATACGATGACCGGCGCCTGTTCCAGTACCCGGGCGGTGTAGATGGCGGAGGGAATGAATTTTTCGTATTTCTTGCCGAAAATGGCATTTTCTTCGCCTTTCCGGTTTTTCATGATGCCCTCTTTCAGCTGTTTCACCATGGCTTTCCGTTCAGCGCCGCGGATGACGATGAATTTCCAGGGCTGGGCGTTCTTTTCAGAGGGTGCCCACATGCCTGCTTCCAGGATCTGGTCCAGGTCTTCCTGGGGGATGGGTTTCTGAAGGAAATGACGTACACTTCTTCTTTTGTAAATGGCTTCTATCACTGTGGTAATCCTTTCAATGCATAAGTTTTTGTTTGAAATAAAGTCGCATAATTGAAATTATATGCAATTTGGGAAGATAAAGCAAGTATTTTTAGACTGATGGTCATAATTAGGGGGATTAGATGGGAGAAGATAGACGATAGATGGGATGGGGGATGACGGTTTGCGGCAGGGCTGCACCCATTCGGGAATACAGCTGCCCTGCGCCTTTGTCATTTCGACCGCAGCGGAGAGGAGTGGAGAAATCTCCTGCTGCATCGGTCTGCTGCCGATTGCTCCAACTGCTTCCCGCCGATCGGTAGTTACCGGCAGATGAGGCACGATCGGCGCTTACGGAGATTCTTCGCCTGCGGCTCAGAATGACTTGCCCGGCGGGAAGGTATTCCCGGAACGCCCTTGCGTCCCCTTTAGGCGGAGACCCTGCATAGGGGTCTCCGAGTCAGCCGAAGTTGGCCCTTAGCCTGCCCATAAAAGGGCCTTCCTTTTGTCCGGCTGACCGGTGAAGAGGGCCACAAAGTGGCGAAGGGGTGGACGAGGCTGCATGGCACATTGATACTCTAAGTTGGTATGGAACCGCCGTCAGGCGGTATTTATACTCATTGCCGCGAAGCGGCAATCCACAACCCTCGGGCTGTAGGCCCGTCAAACTTCAGAACCCTCCGGCCTTTAGGCCGGTCAATCTTAAGAACCTTTCGCCCTTTCGCACCCGAAGGGTGCCCCTTTGAACCCTTGAGCCGGCCCCCTTTGGTGCCTGACGGCACCACCTTCCCCCCGCAGGCGGGGGGACTATATGTTGGGGAGGGAAAAACCCTCTGAACCCGGGCCGCAGAGCGGCCCGGGCATACAGCAAATCTGCTATAATATAGGTAAGGAATTATGGGAAAGTGTCAGTTCGAAGGAGGTCTTATTATGGACATCAAAAAAATACTCGTTCCCATTGATGGCTCCGATGCTTCGGAGAGAGCCTTTTCTTATGCCGTGGCTTTTGCCAAGAAGACGGCAGCGGAAATCATTCTTCTGTATGTGGTGGATGCAGACACCCTCATGTATCCGGTGTACCGGGTGAGTCTGGCGGAGACGGATACGGCTTCGGTGAAGAAGAAGGGGGAGGACATTCTTGCCCTGTATGCACAGGATGCGCCGGAGGATGTGAAGGTGCGCCGCATCGTTTCCATCGGCGTGCCGGGGTCTTCCATTATCCGCACGGCGGAGGCGGAGGGAGCCGACCTTATCGTCATGGGGAACAGCGGCAAAGGGTCCGTTTCCTCTTTCGTCATGGGCAGTGTGAGCCATTATACGGTGCACCATGCCAAATGCCCTGTACTGATTGTGAAATAGTCCGTTTTTGAAATCGGGGCTGCAGGGAGGATTTCCTGTGGCAGAAAGAAGGGATTTTTATGATAGACAGAGAGATACATAAGATTCTGATTCCTGTGGACGATTCGAAAATGTCGGACCGGGCTTTCGATTACGGTATGGAAATGGCCAAACTCTTCGACGCAGAGGTGCATGTGATTTACGTGGCCAACGGGGAAGGCATGAGCACCCCTGATTTCACAGTCCATTTCAATGAGAAGAATGATGATACCAGCCCGCTGAAGGAGAAGGGAGCGGCTGTGCTGGGCCGGCTGATGAAAAAGGTGCCGGAGGGTGTGAAGGTGCGCCAGGAAATCCTCCTGGGTTCGCCGGAGGTAATGATTGCCCTTACCGCCGAAGATGACGGCACGGACCTCATCGTCATGGGCAGCAGCGGAAGGAATTCCTTCTCCTCCATGTTCCTGGGCAGTGTGAGCTACTATACCGTGCACCACGTGAAATGCCCGGTGCTGCTGATTAAGTGAGCTGGTGGGCTGGTGAACTAGTGTATTAGTGAGACAGTGAGACAGTAATCAGCTATCCGCTGTCGGCTGTCCGCTTACCGCTGTGTTATGTATCACTGAGACACAAAAGGTAAGCCCGTAACGCCCTTGTCCACCCCTGGTTAAGGGGTGGGTGGCGAGCGCCCATATACTCTCTTGCGCCCCCCTGCTTGTCAGGTGGCAAGGGAACTGGATTCGCAGGGAGTCGATAGACGACTGAGAATCCAGTGACACGCTTCCCACCGGGGCGGGAGAGGGCCACGAAGTGGCGAGGGGGGATTGCCAAAGGCATGCTGCCGCAGGCAGCTGATATAAAGTGTGGGCTGTGAAAAAATGATTTACATTTTTTCACAGCCCCAATCCACAACCCTCAGCCCCGCAGGGGCTGTCAAACCTGAGAACCCTCGGGCCAAAGGCCCGTCAAACTTAAGAACCTTCCGGCCCACAGGGCCGGTCAATCCGTTGAACCCTTTCCTTCATAACCCTTTTACACAACCTGCCGCCGCAGGCGGTCACAACCCACGGCGAAGCCGCGCCCCTCATGCCGCAGGCGTGTCCATGAACCCTTCCCGCCGACTGGTATTTATCAGCGCTGGAGACACTAACGTCTTGTACCGAGATCCTTCACTTCGTTCAGGATGACGGTGGGAGGCGGGAAGGTAAATCCCGTAACGCTGACTTTATACCCATCGCCCGGCAGGGCGATACCACAACCCTCAGCCCCGCAGGGGCTGTCAAACCTAAGAACCTTCCGGCCCACAGGGCCGGTCCATCTTAAGAACCCTTTCCTTCATAACCCTTTTACACAACCTGCCGCCGACAGGCGGCGCCCCCTTCGCGCCCAAAGGGCGCACCCCTCTGAACCTTTTGAACCCTCTGAACCCGGGACCGCTTCGCGGTCCCATAAGGATATCATTGTTTTTCTAAAAAGGCTGTCTAAGTGACATAAAACACCTTGACTTTTGCGCTATAAAGGTATACTATAATTTTGCTGATACGAAATAGTGTACAAGAAATTCAAGCTTTTATATTTCTTATCTTCATACCTTAAGGAGGGCTATGATGGACGCAAGAGAGAATGCTTATGTTTTATGGTTTGATGAACTGCACAGAAAGGATGTAGCACTGGTTGGCGGGAAGTCTTCTTCCCTGGGTGAACTGACCACCTCCACCGGCGTACCCGTTCCCTACGGATACGCTACCACGGCTCATGCATACCGCTATTTCATGGAAACCACCGGTCAGAACAAGAAGATTCATGAACTGCTCCAGGACCTGAAAGACGTGGAAGACTCCGTGGAACTCCATGAAGTCTGCACCAAGATCCGCGAAAGCATCGTTTCCGCTGAAATGCCGGAAGACCTGGCCAAGGCCATCGGCGATGCTTACGACGAACTGGCTAAGAAAGTGAATGAGGAAAACCCCTACGTGGCTGTCCGTTCCTCCGCCACCGCCGAAGATCTGCCTGATGCTTCCTTTGCCGGCCAGCAGGATACCTACCTCAATGTCACCGGCCGTGACATGGTCATCCGCAAGGTGAAAGAATGCTACGCATCCACCTTTACCGACCGTGCTGTATACTATCGTGCCAAGAAACATTTCGACCATGAAAATGTAGCCCTTTCCGCCGCTGTCCAGATGATGGCTGACTCCAAGGTAGCCGGTGTTATGTTCACCGTGAACATTGCCAACGGCGACGATTCCTGCGTCATGATCGAAGGCTCCTGGGGCCTGGGCGAATACGTGGTACAGGGCACCGTTACACCGGATAATTTCATCGTCAATAAAGCTGACCTGACCATCAAATCCCGTATCGTCAATGAAAAGTCCATCGAACTGGTGCGCAAGCCCGGCGGCGATGTGGAAGAAAGAAAGGTACCGGAAGAAAGAGCAAAATCCCAGGCTCTCACCGATGACCAGGTGGTGAAACTGGCAAGCTATGCCAAAGCCATTGAAAAACACTATGGCTGCTACATGGATATGGAATGGGCAGTAGACCATCAGGACCGCATCTGGATCCTGCAGGCCCGTCCGGAAACCGTTTGGTCCAAGAAGAATAAAGAAAAGAAAGCTGGAAATGGAGAAGTGAAAATGACAACTGATCACAAGGTACTGGTTAAAGGCCTTCCTGCAAGCCCGGGAATGGCAGCAGGCAAATGCCATGTAATTACAGATCCCAAGGACATTGATGAATTCCAGGAAGGCGAAGTTCTCGTCACCACCATGACCTCCCCGGACTGGGTACCGGCCATGAAGAAGGCTGTTGCCATTGTCACCGATGCCGGCGGCATGACCTGCCACGCATCCATCGTTTCCCGTGAACTGGGCATCCCCTGCGTGGTTGGCACCAAGAGCCGCAGCGTAGAAGCTACCAAAGTACTGAAATCCGGTCAGGACATCACTATTGATGCCCAGAACGGCGTAGTCTATGAAGGTATTGTAGAAGACCTGGTAAAGAAGGATGAACCCAAGCAGGCAGCAGGCGCAGCAGGCACCACCGTAGTGGCAGCTGAATACTTCGCACCTACCGGCACCGGCGTCATGATGAACCTGGGGGACCCGGACCTGGCTGACAAATACGCAAGCCTCCCCTGCGACGGCATCGGCCTCATGCGTGAAGAATTCATCTGGACCACCTTCATCCATGAACATCCGCTGTACCTCATCGAACAGGGCAAACCGGAAAAAGTCATCGACATGCTGGCAGAAGGCATCTCCAAAGTATGCCGCGCCCTGGCTCCGCGGCCTGTAGTTCTCCGTTTCTCCGATTTCAAATCCGGCGAATACAGAAACCTCAAGGGCGGCGACAAATACGAACCGGTTGAACCGGCTGACCTCCTTGGCTGGAGAGGCGCTTCCCGCTACTATGATCCCAAGTACACCGCCGCTTTCCGCCTCGAACTGAAAGCTGTCAAGAAAGTCCGTGAAGAATACGGCCTGAAAAACCTGAACTGCATGATTCCGTTCTGCCGCACCGTAGCAGAAGCAGCCAAGGTGACTGCCATCATGAAAGAAGAAGGACTGGAAAGAGGCCCGGACTTCAAACTCTTCCTCATGGCTGAAATCCCATCCAACATCATCCTGGCTGACCAGTTCAACCAGTACATCGACGGATACTCCATCGGCTCCAACGACCTCACCATGCTCATCCTGGGCTGCGACCGCAACAACGACACCGTTTCTTCCCTCTTCGACGAAAGAAACCTGGCCATCAAGAGAGCTGTCCGCCACCTCATCGCCACCGCCCACAAAGACGGCAAGACCGTTTCCATCTGCGGCCAGGCACCGTCCGTATATCCTGACTTCACCGAATTCCTGGTGAAGAGCGGCATCGACTACGTATCCGTGAACCCGGATATGGTGAAAGCCACCAAGAGAAACGTAGCCCGCATCGAACAGAGACTCATGCTGGACGCTGCTACCGGAAGAGGCATCAAGGAAGTAGAAGACTACACCTGGTAAGATACCCATGGCAGCCACGGCCCATGAATGACCGATGAATATTTCCCAAACCGGGGCTGCGAAGGCAGTCCCGGTTTGTTATTTTCCATACAAGAAAGGAGACAACATGCAGCTCACCAGCCGTCAAAAGGAAATTACCCGCATCGTCCGGGAAAACGGCCCCATTACGGGAGAAATGATTGCAGAACGTCTTCATGTCACCCGCAGCGCCCTCCGCGGCGACCTGGCAGTCCTCCTCTCCGGAGAAGTGATCGCAGCAAGACGCCGGCTGGGCTACTACTACCTGGGCGGCGGAGAAGACCCCGCAGCAGCCGAAATCCGCTCCTGCACCGCCGAGTCCTGTATGTCCCGTCCCGTCCTTGTGAACGCCGATTCCAATGCCTATGACGCAGCCGTCCTCCTCTTCACCGAAGACATCGGCACCCTCTTCGTAGGGAAAGAAGACGACGTGCTGGGCGTGGTATCCAGAAAAGACCTTTTGAAATCCGCTATGGGCAGGGAAGACCTGGCCAAAGTGCCCATTTCCATGGTCATGACATCCCGCTCCAAAATGATTTACGCAGAGCCCGATGAAGACATGGTATCCATTGCACAGAAACTCATCGACTATGAAATCGACTGCCTCCCTGTAGGCACCTTCAAAGACGTGAACGGAGAAAAGAAATTCCAGCTCAAAGGCCGGATTTCCAAAACCAATATTACCCGCCTCTTCCTGGAACTGGGACGGGGTAAACGATAACCATAAAAGGAGGCTATGCTCTTGAATAAAATACCGGAAGTCTATGTGGTCTCCGACTCCCTGGGTGAAACGGCGGAAAGCGTGGCCAAAGCCACCATCAGCCAGTTCGATGAAGACATCGACATCATCCGGGTGCCCTTCATCCGCCACGCGGAACAGATCCAGAAAGTGGTAGAAGAAGCAGCCCAGCATGGCGCTGTGGTCTGCCACACCCTGGTGAGCCCGGAACTCCGCCAGACCTTTGAAAAAATCGCAGAAGCCAAAAACGTGCGCTACGTGGACATCCTTGGCCCCATGATGGACATGGTGGGATCCATTTCCACCACCAAGCCTAGAATGAAACCGGGCATTATCCACAAACTGGACGAAGAATATTTCCGCAAAGTGGAAGCCATCGAATTCGCTGTGAAATACGACGACGGCAAGAACCCCGCAGGCTTTGCCAAAGCCGACGTAGTCCTGGTAGGCGTATCCCGTACATCCAAGACACCGCTGTCCATGTACATGGCCCACAAAAAGTACAAAGTAGCCAACCTTCCCCTGGTTCCGGAAGTGCCGCTGCCGGAAGAAATCTTCCACATCCCGCCCTACCGCATCATCGGCCTCATCATCGACCCCTATAAACTCAACACCATCAGGAGCGAAAGAATGAAAGCCCTGGGCTTCTCCGGCACCGCCAACTACACCGACATTGCCCGCATTGAAGACGAACTCTCCTACGCCAAAGAAGTCATGCGCCAGCTCCACTGCATGGTCATCGACGTATCCAACAAGGCCATAGAAGAAACCGCCAGCCGCATCATGTCCATTGTCCAGAGAAACAAAGAACTCTACGGAGACAAATACTGATAGAAAAAAAGACTGTGAAGCCCAAAGGCCCGCAGTCTTTTTTGCGTCCCTGTCCAGCCGGCTGCAGGGGACTCTATAGGTAAAAATGGAGAAGCTTCCGCAGGCGGGGGACAACAAAGCGTGGTGAGGCTGTAGTCTCATCAGTCGCTCCATGCTAAGCGCGGGTTGTTCTGCCCAATAAGAGGCCTTCCTTTTAGTCGGCTGACTGTGTAAGTCGGCCGGCTCAGAATCATGGTACATGAAGAAATGAGATATAAGTGCTTTTACCATTCCGGCATTTCCCCCTTTGGTGCCTGCGGCACCACCTTTCCCCCGCAAGCGGGGGCACTATGGACGCTGGGCAGTGTGCTGCATGATTTTACTGATAAAGGTAGAGAGGTTTTATTCAGCTGCCGTAGGCAGCATTATAAAATTTTATTGCCGCGTCAGCGGCAATCCACAACCCTCGGGCCCGGAGGGCCCGTCAAACTTAAGAACCTGACCGCTGACAGGCCGGTCAAACTTAAGAACCTTTTCCCACAACCTTTCTACACAACCTGCCGCCGACAGGCGGCGCCCCTTCGCGCCCCTCTGCACCCGGGGGCCGCAAAACGTCCACTCCAACTTCCACTGGCAAAACCCGATGAAATATGGTATCATTAAATGTACCTCAATGCGGGTGTAGTTCATCGGTAGAACGCCAGCTTCCCAAGCTGGACAGGAGGGTTCGACTCCCTTCATCCGCTCCACACACTAAAGGGCCTTGCAGAAGGCCCTTTTTGTTTTTCTTCCTTTCATAGGAGTTTTGGCGCCATCCCTTGTTAACCTTTATCACAGAGGGTATAATAAAACAGTAAGTGTTTTTGGTGATACGAAATCGAGGGACCGGTTATGGTGATGTGCAGAATCAGAAGCATGGTAAAATGCCTGAGTCTTCCTATCCTGTTGGCCGGTCTCTTTTTGACGTGCTTTCTTGATTTTGCCCTTTACCGGAATCATGGACAGATGGATGTGGAAGTTTTCACGCCCTATGCCATCCATCGGCTGGAAGGCATTGACGGTCTGGTGCAGTGGTGGGATGTGATTACAAGTCTTATGACATCCAAATTGCAGGAAAATCCGGAGGCCTATATGGAAGATCCGGCGGAAGCCCGCATGATGATGACCATGGATCCCATGATCCGCAGTATCCAGCTGCTTCCCAGAAATGGAAAGCCCGTGGCCTTTCTGGCGGAAGATACCAGAGAAATCGATTTTCCCTGGCTCCTTCAAAACAGCCTCCGGAAAGCAGCGGAAGAAGCGCGGCAGGAAGACAGGCTGGTGCTGGTGGATTCAGTGGACGTGGGAGCTCCCTACAAGATGATGGTGCTGCTTCGGCCCGTATTTATCCATAGTGAAGAGCAGACCCGGTTCTGGGGATACATTGCGCTGTCCGTAGAGCAGAGCAAAGTGCTGAGCCGTGCCAATATTTCCAACCTGGGCAAACAGCGCCTGGACTATACCCTCTACCATAAAAACGGATGGGATGACAAACCGCACCTGGTAAAGGAACTGGGAAAGACGGAAATGGGAAATCCCTACGCCGAACGGGTCATTGCCGGCGACCTGTGGACCATCGTCCTTCGCCCCCAGGGGAGCGGCGTGAACTGGATGCTCCTTTTCTTCGCCACCCTGGCCGGCCTCTCCCTCACCATCCTTATTTCCTTCCTCTTCCGCAGAAACGGCATCCTGAAGAAAGCAAACGGCGCCCTGAAGCGAAGCGGCGGCCATGACCCCTTAACCGGCGTGTATAACCGAAAAGGCGGCGACGACGCCGTGGCTTCCTACATGGCGGAAAACCCGGGAAAGAAAGCCCTGGTCATTGCCCTGGACATCGACAATTTCAAACTGGTGAACGACGTATACGGCCACCGGGTAGGGGACGAAGCCCTGAAAACCCTGGTGCGGGACATGAAAGAAACCTTCGGCGAAAAGTCCATCATCACCAGAAACGGCGGCGACGAATTCGTCCTCTTCCATCCCTATGAGGACTTCACCAAGGTCACCGGTGCCATGGACCGTTTCACCAGGAAACCCCATACCTTTAAAACAGGGGATAAAGAAGTGAAATTCTATGCCTCCCTGGGCTGCGCCGCCTACCCGGAACAGGGAGAAGCCTACGGAGACCTCTGCATCCGCGCCGACTTCGCCCTCTACGGAGCCAAACTGAACGGCAAAGCAGGCTGGCGGCAGTTCGATAACTCCATCTCCCTCACCGACAAACGATCCCAGTTCGGCTTCAACCTCACCGACGTGGCGGACCACCTCCCCGGCGGCATACTGGTACTGAAGGCTACGGAAAAGGAAGAAATCCTCTTTGCCAACCATGGCATGGTGAGTCTCCTGGAATGCGACGACTATGAAGACTTCATGAAATACACCGGCGGCAGTATTTATAATGTCATCCATCCGGGCGACGTGGAACCTATGAAAAGGGAATTCCAGCGCCAGCTCTCCAGAAAAGACAACAAAGAACATATCGACTTCCTTACCTACCGCATGGTGACGAAAAAAGGCCATATCATCGAAGTGGAAGACACGGCAAGGAAGAGTACCAACCCCTTCTATGGAGACCTGTACTATATATACCTTAATAACAGGAAAGACAGACTGAAACTGACGGAAAAGGAATAGTGAGATGGTGGATTGGCAGAGCCTGCGAGCTTGTGAATGGGGCGCCTGATAGGGCGCCCTTTTTGCGTGGGAGAAATCCGATAGGGCTTATGAAATGATGGCACATGGAGAGATGAATACGCAATGTTGCAAGTCATTGCGGTGCTCCCCCTTTGGTGCCTGACGGTACCTCCGCAGGCGGGGGGATAAAAAAGCGCCGTGAGGCAGTAATTTCATAGGTTGCTCTATCTATGCTAAGTACGGGTTGTTCTGCCCCCTGAATAGGGGTGGCAAGCGAACACGATTCGTAGGGGAGCGGTAGCGACCTGAGAATCGTGTGAGAGCTTTCCCGTGGAGAAGTCCGGCGCAGCCGGATAGGGGTGGCTGTGGAGGTCCTGCATAGGACCTCCAAGTCAGCCGAAGTTGGCCTCTAGCCTGCCCAATAAGAGGCCTTCCTTTTAGTCGGCTGACCGTATAAGTCGGCCAAATCAGCAGGATGGGACATGGAAAGATGACTCACCATGGAGGTTTCCTATCCGTTACCTCCTTTCCATGCTCCTAAAGCATGAATTTCTGCAAAAAGCAGGCATTGGATATGAATAAAGTCTTTCCCTATAATAAATCTGTAAGAACATGAAAAGGGAGGCGGCTGCTATGAAAGCAAAAATCATTATAGTTCTGTTCCTGCTTCTGGTGGGGCTGGGAGACTGGGCGGAGCATCACATGGTCTGCGCCGCAGCGGCGGTGCAGCCGGTTTCCTGCAGCGATGAAAAATATGGAAAGAGGGGGAAAGATAAGAAGGAACTTCTGCCCATTCCCTATACCTATGAGGAAATCGGAAAGAAGGATAAATCAAATCTTGACTAAAGTGAACTTTAACTTTCTACAATATAGGAAAGATATGGAAATATAGTTTTCACAAGAGGTTTATTATGTGGAAAAAAGCAGCTATGACTATTTCTGCGGCAGCAGCCGTATTAACTATGAGCGCCTGCGGCGGCGCTTCTGCCGGAAGCTCTTCCGGCACCCCTGCAGCGGCAGTGCCGGAAGGGAAGTCCATTGTGGTGTACTATTCCGCCACCGGCAATACGAAGCGGGCGGCGGAAACCATTGCCAAAGAGACGGGCAGTGATATTTACGCCATTACACCGAAGGTGCCCTATACGGAAGCGGACCTGGACTACCATAACAGCACGAGCCGGGTATCACAGGAGCATAAAGACAGCTCCATCCGTCCTGCATATACGGGAGACGTGGAGAACTGGAACGATTACAAGGTGGTATATCTGGGCTACCCCATCTGGTGGGGCGAGGCGCCGGCTATCATGTATACCTTCACCGAACACCACAATTTTGACGGCAAGACGGTGATTCCCTTTGCCACCTCCTACAGCAGTCCCCTGGGAGACAGCGGCGACAACCTCTCCCGTGCAGCCAAGACCGGCACCTGGCTTGCCGGTGAATGCTTCACCGGCGGCGGGAAAACGGACGACGTACTGCAGTGGATTCGTTCTATGAAAAAGTAAGAAAGGACATGTAAATGAACGCAGAAGAAATCAAAAAATCCCTGGAAGGCAGGGGCGCTGTCATGGAAGTAGGGAGCCCCAACGATGCCTATGCCAAATATTTCACCGGTAGAAGCTGGCTTATCAATCTGTCTGAGGACAAGGACATTCCTGTGTACAACGTGACCTTTGAAAACGGCGCCCATACCTTCTGGCACATCCACCACGGCACCAGCCAGGTGCTTATCGTGGAGTCGGGAAGGGGCTATCTCCAGTACGAAGGGAAAGAGCCTCAGCTCCTCCTTCCCGGCGACGTGGTCACCATTCCGCCGGAAGCCAAGCACTGGCACGGCGCCGCTCCGGGATGCAATTTCCAGCACATTTCCCTTTCCAAAAGCGGAGAAGGCGTATCCAACGAATGGCTGGAACCGGTGGACGAAAAGGAATTTGAAAAATTATGACAAAGAAAATAGTACAGACCGCAGGCCGGGACATACTGGGAAAGACAGCTCCCGACTTTGCCCGTTACAATGATGACATCCTCTTTGGAGAAGTGTGGAACAAACAGGACGCCCTGTCTGTGAAGCAGCGCTCCATGATTACCGTGGTATCCCTGGTAAGCCAGGGCATTACCGACTCCTCCCTGAAATACCACATCCAGAACGCCAGAAACAACAGCGTCACCCTGGGAGAAATGGCAGACACCATCACCCAGGTGGCCTTCTATGCCGGCTGGCCCAAGGCCTGGGCAGCCTTCCGCCTGGTGAAGGAAGTGTATGAAGTAACAGAATAAAAGCAAAAAGCGGCAGAGGGGCAGAATGCCGCTTTTTGTTCTATATCAATCATTGCATTTTGATTTTAAAATCTATTGACAAATGCCGATACAGAGGAGTATGATTCTTTCATCATACAGACATGCCGGATTTCCTTTTATGTACAGGAAATCCGGCTTTATAATGCTTTCCTGTGAAATTCTGGTGAAAGGGGAAATAGAATGAAGAAAATGGACATGCTGCACGGATCCATTGCAGATAAGACTTGGACCTTTGCCCTCCTGCTGGCGGCCACCGGTATCTGCCAGCAGCTTTTTAACGCAGTGGACATCCTCATCATGGGCCGCTTCGCGGGGAAGACCGCCATGGCTGCCGTAGGAAGCAATGCGCCGGTGGTGGGCATCGTAGTTACCTTCTTCATCGGCATATCCCTGGGCGCCAATGTGGTGATTTCCCAGCTCACCGGCAGGAAAGACCGAAAAGGGGTGAAAAGGGCGGTTCATACAGCCATCATTGCCGCCTTTTCCGGCGGAATCCTTATGGCCCTTCTGGGAGAACTGCTGGCGGCGCCCCTCATGCACATTCTTTCCGTGCCGAAAGAAGTACAGCCCCTGTCCCTCACCTACCTTCGCATCATGTTCCTGGCCCTGCCGGGCATCCTCCTCTACAACTTTACCTCCGCCATCTTCCGGAGCCAGGGGGATACCAGAACCCCCTTCCTCTGCCTTATTATCTCCGGCGTGGTGAAAGTGGCAGCCAGCCTTTTCCTCGTACTGGTACTGGACATGGGCGTAAGCGGCGTGGCAGTCTCCACCCTCTGTGCCACCCTTTTGAGCAGCCTCATGCTCCTTGCCCTTCTCTCCCATACCTCCCTTGCCGTCCATATTTCCCTGAAAGAAGCGGTGCTTGACCTGTCCATGCTGAAAGAAATCCTCTCCGTAGGCGTGCCTGCAGGCCTTCAGGGCGCCGTCTTCAGCCTCTCCAACATCGTCATCCAGTCCGCCATCAACAGCCTTGGCGAAGAAGTGATGGCAGCTTCGGCGGCGGCCTTCAACCTGGAAATCATTGCGTACTACGTCATCAATGCTTTCGGCCAGGCCTGCACCACCTTCACCGGACAGAACTACGGCGCCGGCCTCATCAGCCGCTGCCGGAAAATCTTCCTCATTACCTTCGGCCAGAGCCTTGGCGCCATGATTCTTGTGTGCGGACTCATCCTCCTCTTCGGCACATCCCTTCTCTCCCTCTTCAGCACAGACAGGGACGTCATCGACTACGGCTATATCCGTCTGGAATATATCCTGGGCGCCGAAGTCCTGAACCTCATCATTGAAATGATATCCGGCTTTCTTCGGGGATTCGGTAAATCCCTCATCCCCGCCATCACCGTCACCGCCGGTATCTGTATTTCCCGAGTGATTTACGTAGCCACCATCTTCCGCTGGAGCCCCGACTTCGACACACTCATGGCCGTCTACCCCTTAAGCTGGCTCCTCACCGACCTGGGCATGGCCGCCGTCCTCCTCTACTACAGGAAAATATATATGGCAGAAGATGGGAAATAGAAAAAGGCACCCTCAGAAGGGGCGCCTTTTTGAATGGGGAACAACAAAGCTCTGTAAGCCTATTATCTCATAAGGGTCACAAAGCACAGCACGGGTTGTTCTGCCCCCGCTTGCGGGGTGGCAAGCGAACACGATTCATAGGGGAGCGGTAGCGACCTGAGAATCGTGTGAGACGCTTTCCCGTGGAGAAGTCCCGCGTAGCGGGCAAGGGGGGCCACCGCAGGTGGCCAATCACCGAAACAGTAGGTATCGAAAATGACACAAACGTCAAAACTGCCCGCCGAAAGGCGGCCTATAAATTTGCGCCCGCAGGGCGCCACCACACCCTATGAACCCTATGAACCCTCTGAACCCTCTGAACCCTCTGAACCCTCACGCCTGCCAAGGCGTGTCCCAAGGCCACCACAACCCTCAGCCCGTAAGGGCTGTCAAACCTAAGAACCCTCCGGCCGACAGGCCGGTCAATCTTAAGAATCTTTTCATTTCCCCTCGTGCTATAATAAATCCAAAAAAGGAGGAAAACGGCCATGGATATAACAAGACGGCCCATGCGGCGGAAAGACCGGCTTGTCACCGATGAAAAAGAAATCCGGGCCATCCTGGACGCCTGCGGCATCCTACGCCTAGGCCTCTACGACGAAGGCAGGATTTACATAGTGCCCGTCAACTATTCCTACACCTATGAAGAAGGAAAACTCACCCTTTACTTCCATGGAGCGAAGGCGGGCCTTAAAAAAGAACTCATCGAAAAAGACGGAAGAGCCGGCTTTGAAATGGACACAGGAGATCACGTGGTACCCCACAAAACAAACCCCGCCCTCTTCACCACCGCCTACATGAGCATCATCGGCAGCGGACGCATTACCATCATCCGGGACAAAGAAGAAGCCAAAGACATCATGACCGGCTTCATGAAACAGATCTCCGGCAAAGACTGGACCATCACCAACAACATGCTGGAAGGCTGCCTCGTGTACAAACTGGAAGCAGAAGAATTCCAGGCCAAGAAAAACAGCCCGAAAGTAAGAAATTGAAAAAGAAATCAAAAGGACGCCCCGCGCCGGGCGTCCTTTTGATTGTGTTTTATCTGCTGACTGTGGGGCAGGGGATTTGGTAAATAAGAAAAAATTACCGGGCTTTGTAAATGATATGGAAAGGGAAAATTTTTATAGTATAATAAAACTGGTGAGGTAGCTTTTTATATGTGACGGCTTTTCCCCTCTTCATCGATTCTGAGAGGGGGTGGCAAAATGAACGTTTACGAAGCATTATCATTAATGATCGGATTCGGCATTTTAATTGCCACAATCATGTCTAAGTAATTAGCACATGAAAAAAGCCTACCCAAGGCTTGAGGAGGCTTTCTTCAAATATTTAACTATTGAGGGAGCCGTTTCCCGGTCAAGGAAATCATATAAACGGCTGTCTCACTGCCATTATTATAACATAGGAAAGCAAGAGAAAACAAAGCACTGCAAATGAAAAGGGGCTTTGTTTTTTTTGACTTCGCACATTTCGGGCACTATGGACGCCGGACAGTGTGCTGCATATGACACAGAAGGAAAGCGTAGAGCGGTTTATTCTGCCCCCTGAATAGGGGTGGCAAGCGAACTTGGTTCGTAGGGGAGCGGTAGCGACCTGAGAACCAAGTGAGACGCTTCCCTTTGGGTAAGTCCGGCGCAGCCGGATAGGGGGTGGCCACCTGCGGTGGCCAATTCGGCGGAATGGTACATGGAGAGATGAGACATAAATGCTGCAAGCCATACCGGTGCTTTCCCCCTTTGGTGCCTGCGGCACCACCTTCCCCCAAAGGGAAGCATGTCACTGGATTCTCAGACATCGGGCCGGATAGCCAAAGGTAGGCGCCTTTATGGGCAGGCTAGGCGCCTACTTATCCGGCCTTGCGTATTCTATGCAGAATACGCACCTTCGGCTCCCTACGAATCCAGTTCCTTTGCCACCCCGCAGGCGGTGGGACAATAAAGCTCCGCGAAGCAGTGCTTTCAAATGTGGCGCTAAGTGGAGCACGGCTTATTCTGCCCCTGAATAGGGAGGAGAAGTCCCGCGAAGCGGCATATAAAACTTCATTGCCCGCAGGGCAATCCACCACCCTCAGCCCCGTAAGGGCTGTCAAACTTCCGAACCCTCCGGCCGTAAGGCCGGTCCATCTTAAGAACCTTTTCCCCACTGAGGCGAAGCCCCACCACTTATCAATATTAATATTTTCCCAAGATTTCACAGCTCCAAGGTGGTATAATAAAAATGTGTGAGTATGTGTAAAAGCGATTCACCTATATATATTTCTTACTTTTTACATTTCCCGTAATTCATCACCAAGGAGGCAGATGGAGTGGAAACGAAACGTGATTTTATCTGGAAAATGGGCGGCCAGCAGGGGCAGGGCGTAGAGTCCTGCGGCGAGATTCTGGGCCGTGTACTGGCGCAGGAAGGGTATTCCCTGTTCAGCCAGCGCCTTTTTGCATCCCGCATTAAAGGCGGCCATACTACCATTGCCCTTCGCATTGCCACGAAGGAAGTGGCTACCATCGGCGAGCATGTAGACTGCCTGGTAGCCCTGGACCAGGAGACCATTGATCTCCACGGCAAAGAAGTGCCGGAAGGGGGCGTCATCATTGCCGATGACGCTTTCCATCCGAAGTTTGAAGCCCACAGCGGCCGCATTATGCTGGCCCTTCCGATTACGGAACTGGCAAAGAAATACGGCAGCCTGCAGATGAAGAACATTGCAGCCCTGGGCATGAGCGCCGGCGTTTTAGGATTCCCGGAAAATCCCTTCTACGGCTTCATTGCAGACCGTTTCGCTAAGAAGGGCGAAGAAATCATTACCAAGAACAAGGAAATTTTCAAGGAAGGCTATGACACCGCCATTGCTGCCATGCACGGCGTGGAACTGGGCCATCTGGCGACTCCGCCGAAGAAAGACCAGCTCTATCTTCTGGGCAACGAAGCCGCCGCTTTGGGCGCTATTTCCGCCGGCTCCCGCTTCATGGCTTCCTACCCCATTACCCCGGCCTCTGAAATCATGGAATACATGATTAAAGTGGTTCATAAAATCCACGGCACCGTGGTGCAGACGGAAGATGAACTGTCCTCCTGCATGATGGCCATGGGCGCCGGCTATGCAGGGGTGCGCGCCTTCACCGCCACCTCCGGCCCCGGGCTCTCCCTTATGGCTGAATCCATTTCCATGGCAGCCATGGCTGAAATCCCGGTGGTCATCATCGATGTCATGCGTGCAGGCCCATCCACCGGCATGGCTACGAAAGTAGAACAGAGCGACATCCGCTACGCCATTGCCTCCGGCCATGGCGATGCGGAAAAAATCGTGCTGGCTGCTTCCTCCATTGAAGACTGCTACTACATCACCCAGGAAGCCTTCAACCTGGCCGAAGAATTCCAGACCCCCGTCATCGTCCTCTCTGACCTCCAGTTCGGCATGTGCAAACAGTCCGTACCGGCTTTCGACCTGAACCGCGTGGGCATTAACCGCGGCAAACTTTTAACCGACGGCCTTCCGGAACTGGATACAAAGAAAAAAGCCTACTTCCACCGCTTTGAAGACAGCGAAGACGGCATTTCCCCGAGAACCATCCCCGGCGTGAAGAACGGCATGTTTCTCTCCACCGGCCTGGAACACAACGTATTCGGCAAGCCCGCTGAAGGCCAGGCCGACCGCGTCATGGAAATGGAAAAACGGCACCGGAAATTTGCAGCCGTACCCAATGCTATGAAACCATTCTATGTGACCCATGAAGAAACGGACACCGACCTTCTCCTCGTAGGCATTACCTCCACCAACGGAGCCCTGGAAGAAGCGGTGGAAGAACTGGAAGCAGAAGGAAAGAAAGTCAACCACCTCCAGCTCCGTCTCCTTTCTCCGTTCCCCACAGAAGCCCTCCGTCCCTACATCGAAGGCGCCAAGAAAGTTCTCATCGTAGAAGAAGACCTGACAGCCCAGCTCCGCGAACTCTTCGCCATCCACTTCGACTGCCATGACAAACTGCTGTCGCTCCTCCAGTACGACGGCACACCATTTACCACTTCTACCATTGTGAACAAAGCCAAGGAGGTCTTCTGATTATGGCTTCACCGAGAGACTATAAAAATACAATCGTACCGAACTGGTGCCCCGGCTGCGGCGACTACGGCATCCAGAACGCTATTTCCGCCGTCTGCGCCAAAAAAGGATGGGCCAATGAAGACATTACCCTGATTTCCGGCATCGGCTGCTCCTCCCGTATCGGCGGCTACCAGTACTGCTACGGCGCCCACACCACCCACGGCAGGGCTCTTCCCTTCGCTCAGGGCATCAAATGCGCCAACAAAGACACCCACCTCATCGTATGCTCCGGCGACGGCGACTCCTACGCCATCGGCCTCGGCCACGCCATGCATGCTATGAAGAGAAATATGGACATCACCTACCTGGTCTTCGACAACCAGGTCTATGGACTCACCAAAGGACAGACATCACCGGCTTCTTCCAAGGGCTTCGTCACCAAGACAACCCCCGATGGAAACCCACTGACCCCGCTGGCAGTTCCCGCCATGGCCATTGCCGCCGGCGCCACCTTCGTGGCCCAGGCCTACGCCATCGACGGCAGGAACCTGGTGGACATCATCGAAAAAGCAGTGGACCACAAAGGATTCTCCTACGTGAACATCTTCACCCCCTGCGTCACCTTCAACCACATGAACACCGTCCAGTGGTACAACGAACACCTGAAAAAGATTTCCGACCTTCGCGAAAACTATGACCCCACCAGCAAAGCCGAAGCCTTCCACCTCCTGGCGGAAACAGACAGCCTTGTCACCGGCGTCATCTACGAAGAAAAGGACGGCGTCCCCTTCGGAGACATCGTTCCATCCAAAGACGTACGGCTCATTGACCACGTAGAAAAGCCCTCCGAAGCACTCTTCGAAGACCTCTGCAAAGAATTCAGATAATCTTCATGAAAGGGCCAGCCTTTCTGAAGAGATTTCCGGCGGCTGACTTGGCCGCCAAAAAGGAGCAGGACTATTATGGCATCTGATCGAATGATGGAATATTACTACTCCATGGGGCAGGACTGCCTTCATATGGGGGATATGGACGAGGCAGTAGCATACTTCAGAAAGGCAGCCAATATGGGCGCCAGAGAAGCAGCCTATGAAATCTACGTCCTGGGCCGCCAATGGGAAAAAGGCGACGGCGTGGACAAAGACGAAAACAAAGCGGAAAACTGCTACAAAATCAGCGTAGAATACGGCATCGAAGACGCAGGCCTAGAGCTGGGTAAACTCTACCTCCGCGGCATTAACGGGAACAAACCGAACCCGAGAAAAGCCAGGAGAATGCTGGAGCACTGCTCCGACGACGGCAGCGCCGAAGCCGCCTCCCTTCTGGGAAAAATCTACGACGAAGGCATCATGGGCAAAGTCAACTACGACAAAGCCTTCCGCTACTACCTCCTCGCCGCAGAACGCGGCGACAGCGGTGCCATGCTCATGACAGGCATGTTCTATGCCCAGGGCACCAGCACCCAGAAAGACCTCTCCGCCGCCGAAATGTGGATACGGAAAGGAAGAGACGCCGGCGACCCCGACGGTGACATGACCCTCCGGGGCTTCCTCTCCGTGGCCTGCGGAGAATACATCACCGGCGCCGCCGGCAGCACAGACCCCGGAAAAGCCTGGCACATGGCAGAAGAAGCCGAAACCCTGGGAGACAAAGAAGCCTTCCTCCGCCTGGGCCTCGCCTTTACTCACAGCACCGGCAAAGACCACGCAGCCAAAGCCTTCGAATGCTACAAACGGGCCGCCAGAAATGAAATTCCCGCAGCCTGGTCCGCCCTGGGCCTCTGCTACGAAGCAGGCATCGGCGTGGACGAAGACATCGAAGAGGCAGTGAAACTCTACAAAAAAGCCGCCGAAAAAGGAGACCCCTTCGGCATGGCCCACTACGGCTATGCCCTCTCCAGCGGCGAAGGCGTAGAAAAAGACGAAAAAGCCGCCATGCAGTGGCTCATCAAAGCAGCCATGAAAGGCGACCTGGGCGCCATCCACATCCTCAAAGAAGACTATAACTACGAACTGAGATAAAGCGTCAAAAAAGACCGGCCCCGGGCCGGTCTTTTTGCGTGGGAAATATGATGTTATGTCATGCCTGTAAAAGGAAACCAAAAAACTTGCCTCCTGCCTGCAGGGGAAGGGGGGGACCACTATGCACCTTAAACTTGCCTCCCCCTGCTTGCAGGTGGCAAGCGAACTTGGTTCGTAGGGGAACAAAGCGACCTGAGAACCAAGTGAGACGCTTCCCACCGGGGCGGAGGGGGACCACGATAGTGGTGGAAGGGGTTGTTACAGGGAGAGATGAGACATA
>NZ_CALGPS010000092.1 GCF_937959425.1 uncultured Dialister sp. | reverse complement strand
AAAAATATGATTTTTTATGAAAGGTCTTTCAGAATGAAAACAGGGAATCACAATAAGTAAGCAGCAAAGAAATCTTCAACTTTCTTTCCCATCCCTCATAAAAGGCTCCACGTGGTCCATCATGATTTCCAGCTTTCCTATGGTCACATCCACGTGGAAATGGCCGGCGTACCATTTCTTGTACTGCAGGGAGTCCTCCACCCTGTCCAGCCAGTGTTCTGTGGACTGGTCCACGCCGGGCCAGGGACGGAGGTGGAGGGCTGGAATATATCGGGCGGGGATGGTGTGGGTAAGCAGGGCATCCACTTTTCCCTGCTTTTTTTCTATGGCTTTCTCCACCCGTTTCCGGATCCTGCCATCCGGCTGCTCGTCGGAAAACCAGGGCCATCCCCGGACTAGACGCATGGGCTTATCGGGGCTGTAGGCGCCGCCGATAACCAGGGTTTCTGTGCCGTCCAGATCATAGACCTCCCCGTCCTTGGCGAAGAGGATGGATGGAAAGGCGGACTCCACGTACACCCTGCCGTTGTGCCAGTCTTTCAGACGGTAGGCCTTTTTGTCCGTCCTGCCGCCCCACTCATCCACCTTCACCACCCGGGTAGGCCGCATTTCGTGGTTGCCGTGGATGCAGAAGAGGGTAATGGGAAGCTGTGAAAGCATCTGCTTTTTGCGAAGGTCCTTAAGGCCATTGGAAATATTGATGCCTGCGTCTCCAAGGATGATCATAGTATCCTCCCTGGTGGTTCCCATTTCCATGCAGAACCGCCGGATTTTTGCGAATTCTCCATGACAGTCGCCGGTAATGTAAATCATAGGAGCCTCCTTTCTATTGGCCGCCGAAATGCGGAATGACCACTTCCTGTGAATAACAGGGGGTGGTCATTTTTGCATTTACGACTTTGAAACTTCTTCCGATGCCATGACCCGTTCCTTAAGCAGGTCCATGGCCGGCGGGTCTGAGGGGTCCTGTGTTCCCAGCTCTCCACGAAAAGCCCGGGCCAGAATGGATTTTTTCATAAGGTCGATTTGGGATAATGCCTTTTGGACTCCATCATGAATTATCTTTTCTTCTTCCATCAATGATTCAATATGATTTACAATCTTTACTTGCTTATCATTGGATGGCATAAAAATAGTCAAATTTCTTATATCACCCAGACTAAGGCCCACTTTAGTAGCGCCCCGTTCTTTCTTTTGAAGCTGCCGAAGTCCTTTATCAGAGGTAAGGTACCAGGCCAGAAATCTTCCTTCTTCCGGATTAACGGGCCTTGCTAATGCAATATGCTGATTAATATAAGCTTCCTGTGAAATGTGGTCAATATATCCAATCATTCCAACGTCTGCAGTAATAGAAATAAGAATATCATGATCCTGTACCAAACTCCGCTGGCCTTCAGCTTTATCCGGCAAATCAACATACTGTACATCAGTGAAATCTGGTTCAATGGTACCATGTTTCAGATTTCCCATTCTAATAAAAAGAGCACCCTTCGAGCTATAATATTTCGCCCATCCGCGAGAGCCACTTGTGACGTACTGGAATAAATCTTTTGCAGGGGTCGGTCTCCACCCCTTCGGCACACCCATTTCCCCCGGTGCGCTGTCCCCTGTCCATTTCCCGCTGAAGGCTTCGTGAAGGATGGCGGCGCGGCGGGCTTCGTATCCCTCCAGTACTTTCTGCAGCCGGTCCCTGGCTTCATCAAGCTTGGCAAAGAGGCTTTCGATTTTGTTTACGATACGCTGCTGCTCCGGAAGAGGAGGAAGCGGAAATGGAGAATTTTTGATATAATTTTGCTTCACATTGTTAATATTCACTCCATTAGCCAATTTTCTTATGTTATTACGATATAAGGCAGTTTCAAAATAGTAGTCAACAAACCTAGAATTCACATTTTTTAACGGTCTAATCAATAACAAAAATGCTCCAATCGCTACATTTGGGCATTCTTTATGGACTATGCCGGCCTTTCCAATCACAGACTTACTTCCTGTCGATGCCACAATCACAACATCATTTTCCTTTATGTATTGTGTTTCACTAATTAGCCTTTTATCGACAAAAACATTATCATTCGTTTTTAGATTAACAGTTCCTTCCTCTATATTGCCGCCTCTAAGAATTAATGCATTGTCTATTGCAGAAATATTTTGGACATCATTCTTCTTATATGTCACTCCACGTATAACTTGAACAAAAGGCTCTACTTCCGTCCACACCCAACCTTTAGGCAATTCATAGGGCCATTCTTCTTTGGGCAAAAGGGCCTGGGTCAGCTTTTCTTCCGGGGTGAGGACTTTTTTCTTCGATTTCATCAGGCCTTCTCCCCTTTCCTGCACCGGGCCAGTTCGTCTGCCACCTGTTTGAGGAGGTCCACTGCTTCTTCCAGCTGGCTGGCGGCAGCTCTGGCGCTTTCTTCGGGATCCGGCAGGTCTTTGTAGTCCAGCACCGATTCATCACGGATGAGCCCCAGGTCCAGGCTGTTTCCTTTTTGTGCAATTTCTTCTCTTGTGAATTTATGCCACCGTTCATCACTGACCTTCTCCCGATCTTTGGCTTCATAGGCAGCCATAAAGCCGGTAAAGTCGCTTTTGGCTAAAGGATGGGTTTTGCCGAAGGAGGGCATATTGGTGCGGAGGTCGTAGTACCACACTTCGCTGGTGTTTCCTTTATCTTCTTCGCCCCGGGTGAAGAAGAGGACATTGGTTTTCACGCCCTGGGCGTAGAATATGCCGGTAGGAAGGCGCAGGATGGTATGGAGATTGCATTTGTCCATCAGGTCCACACGGATTTTTTCACCGTCACCATCGGCAAAGAGGACGTTATCGGGAAGTACCACCGCCGCCCGTCCGCCCCGTTTCAGGGAGCGGTAAATATGCTGGAGGAAGTTCAGCTGCTTGTTGCTGGTGGGGAATGTGAAATCGTCACGAGTGGCCCGCTCTCCCCCTTTCTTTGTCCCGAAGGGCGGGTTCGTGAGGACCAGATCATAATTTTTAAACTCTTTGCCCAGGCTGGAAAGGGTGTCACCCAGGGCGATTTTGCCATTCATGTCATGGAGCATGGCATTCATAAGGGCCAGGCGGTGGGTGTCGTGCACCAGTTCGCAACCGGTGAAGGCATCGCCTGCTTCGAAGTTGGCGGTATCCTGGTCCAGGTCGAAGAAATCGTCGGTGTGCTGCCTTACGTATTCATGGGCGGCAATCATGAAGCCAAAGGTGCCGCAGGCTGGGTCGTTGCACCGTTCGCCGGGCTGGGGTTTTGTGAGTTCCACCATCACGTCGATGAGCACACGGGGCGTGAAGTACTGTCCGGCGCCGGATTTCTTTTCGTTGGCATTCTTTTCCAAAAGGCCTTCATACAGGTTTCCCAGACCTTCTTCTTTGGCAGAGAACCAGTCCAGTTCATTAATGGCTTTAATGATTTTTTCCAGATTCTTTGGTTCATCGATTTTCGTCTGGGCACCTTCGTAGATTTCACGGATTCGGCCCTGGCAGTGTTCTCCCAGTTCTGTCAGGAGATCCTGGTAGTACTTTTTCAGTTCCAGACCGCTTTTTTCCGTCAGCACGTCCCAACGGTAGGCTTCGGGAATATGGGCTTCCGCGCCCGTTTCCTTGGCCATTTTCAGGAAGAGGATGTATGTCAGTTCCGTTACGTATTCATGGTAGGTAATGCCGTCGTCCCTTAAGACGTTGCACAGGTTCCAGAGTTTTTGTATGATTTCCTGGGTATTCACGCCGGATGTCCTCCACTCGTATCATCATCGTCATAGAGATAATCGTTCAATTCATCAAGTATATTTTCCAGCTTGTTTCCGAAGGCTTTGTCGGCTGTACGGAAACCGCCGGCGCTTTTCAGGCGTTCGTCTTCCTCGAAATTGTCACGATTGAATATGTTTTCTGTGTCCAGTATTTTTTCAATCCGCTTCAGCCAGTTCTTTTCTCCCTGGGAGAAGGCATGGTTTTTGCGGAGTCTGTCCATGGCCCGGTGCACCCGCTCTTCATGGCTGATGAGGGGTGAACCAAGGGCTGCCCGCCGGACAAGGCTGATAATGTCTACCAGCATGTCCCGGCTGCTGACCTGCTGGAGGGCGGAGTTCAGCTTCTGCTCCGTAAACCCTTCCCGAGCCAGTTCCGCCCTAAGCTGTTTCAGGTCGCTGCGTTTCATATCCCTGGGTCTGGTGCAGAGAAGTTTCAGCGCCGCGATTTCATTTTCGTTGTTTTTTATAAATTCCGTAAATTCATCCAGATAGTCCCTGGGCGCTATGGCGGTGTTATCCTTTCCGTAGCCTCTTTTCACTTCTAAAATCTTATCCGGGATGTTTACGATGTAGTGGGAATCTCGGATGAAGATGTCATGTCTATCAAGCGGGGCAAAGACTTTTTCTTTCCGGAGCAGCTCTTCCTTGATTTTTTCTAGAGGCAGGTCCCGCAGATGATGGACATAATCTTTCACATCCTGAGTCCCCAGCCCCTGGAGAAGAATATCCTTGACTTCCGGCTTGAGGCGCGGCAGTTTTCGCTGAAGCTTCACCAAGATCTGGTCTACGTGATCCCGGATATCCCCTTCTTCCGTAACCGTATGGAGACCGGTGAAGAGGTCTTTGAAGGTGGTTTTCACACCGGCGGCCACCGGTTTCATATCGGTCACTTTAGCCATTTCTGCAAATTCTCCGACAGCGTCAAAGATATTGAATTTGTACTTCCCGATTTCATCACAGCGGCGGGTGGCCCGGCCAAGCATCTGTTCAAAGAGGATACGGGACTTCACGCGGCGGAGGAAGACCAGATTCGTAATGGAAGGCACATCCACGCCGGTGGTGAGGAGGTCTACGGTCACCACTACAGAAGGATACTCTTCATTTTTAAACCGCTTGATAGCATCGTCGATTTTATTACGGTCGCCGCCGAAGGAGGTGCCTGTGATTTTGACGATGGCATCATTGTCCACGCCCTTTTGGGTAAAGATTTCCTTCAGAAGCTGCACCACCAGGTCCGCATGACGGTCATTAGCCGCAAAAATCAATGTCTTGCCGCTCATCCGCGGGCTGGAGGGGTCGATATATTTCGCAATTTCCGTCAGTACAACCCTGTTGAAATCTTCGGTAATCACCCTGCGGTTCATGTCGTCCACGTCAAAGTTCATGTCATCGTCCAGGACCGCTGTATCCACCTTTTCCGGTTCATCGGGCTTGAAAATACCGACGGTGTCCCCTTTTTTCAGGTGGATGCCATGACGGGTCATTTCTGTTTCAATCTGCACCGGCGCATCATGGTCGATAAGATAACCGTCGATGACAGCTTCCCTGTAGGTATACCGATAAATGGGCATACCAAAGATTTCCGTGGTCTGGAGGGCCGGGGTGGCGGTAAGTCCGATCCGCACGGCGTCAAAGTAATCAAGCACACGGCGGTACTGGCTCTGGAACTTCTTTTCATCCCGATAAAGGAGCTCCCCTTCCGTCAGTTCCCTGTCCAGTACATATCCTCTGTGAGCTTCATCCACAATGACCAGGTCAAAGGCGGATACAGATAGTTTGGTATCTTCTTCCTCTGACGGAAAGAGGCGGCGTATCATACCCTGAACCGTGGCAATCTGTACTTTTACCTCCGGCGCCAGTTCCGTTTCATCCAGACGGTTAATGGTATAAAGCTGGTTTAAAGACTGCAGGCCCTCCAGCTTCACTTCCGAAAATTTATCAAAGGCCTGCTGTCCAAGGGTATTCCGGTCCACCAGATAAAGGATGCGATGGAAACGTCCGCTTTTAAGGAACCGGTATATGAGGGCCAGGATCACTCTTGTTTTACCGGTGCCAGTGGCCATGGCCAGAAGGATTCTATCCTTTCCCTGCCGAATGGCCTCCTCTGTCCTTTTCACCGCTTCTATCTGGTAGGGATAGAGATGCAGGCCGTCTGGGTCCTTCAGTATATCGTCGCCCAGGGCTGCCAATTTCCCATTTCTTCCGGAAATATCCTGCTTCAGCAGTGCTTCCAACCCTTCCGGGCTCATCCATCCTAAAAGGGGTTTCGGCGCATTATCCACCTTCCTCACATCACGGAACCAGATGCCGCTTTCCATGCGGCACTGCTCAATGTAGGGACGGCCGTTGGCGGCAAAGAGGAAGGGCACCTTATACTCTCCCCATGTGCCAATCACGTATTCCTTATCTACGGCCCGGATATGGGCAGCATATTCATGACACTGGTCATCCAGCACGGAGCTTACATTTTTGAACCGCCGCTTGGCTTCAATAATGCCCACCAGTTTTTTCCCAATAAAGAGGGCATAATCCGCCCTATCCTGCCGGCGTCCATCCTTGTCGGTGCCGTCAAAGGCGCTAGTCGGCCACTCCGCAATGGCTTTATTATGGTGATTTTCCGGTCTTGCTCCCCGGGCATAGGTTAATTCCCTGGAATCCACCTCCCAGCCAACCTGCCTCAGCTGCCGGTCGATAAGGTACCGCGTCTCCTCTTCACTGATATCCCGATAGTTCGATGCTTTGATATTCTGCTGAACCCTCTGCTTCTTAGGCACCTTGAGCGCATGTTTTGCTTTCTCGCTGGCAGCACGGGAGAGCTTCTCTTCTTCCGGGGTCAATTCCATGGGAGCCGGCGCCCGCTTTGCCGCCTCATCTGGAGCTGCCGCTCTTTCCTTAGGCATGACAAAAGGCTGCTCCTGGTAATGATAGTCCCCGTAGGTCACCATAAACCACTGACAGAGACTGTAAGCCACCCTCAGGCACAGCTTCGCATCCTCCAGAGAAGAATAGTCGTCATGAACCGCCTGATTCCCCAATTTCCTTAAAATGGTCAGACTTTTTGCCTCCTGCGGAAGCAGATAGTCCTCCGCCAGAAGCCATCGTATCCGCGCCACCTGTGTATGGTCTGTGGGATCCATTTCCTTATCATACTGGAACATAAGCTCCACCATCTTCTCACCTAAAGACCGGAGCTTAAACATGGTGGTATTCGGGTCCGTATAGAGATATTGTTCCGCTTTTTCTCCCAGTTCAGCCAACAGGGGAAACTGCTTCTCCAAAAATGAAAAATTGCTCATGACCTGTCACTCCTCTGCCAAGGAATTTTATAAATATTATAGCATATTTTCACATTTGGCTCCCTGCCGAAGGAATGAACGATTATAAAAAATCGAAGGAGTAAAGTACACTCTCTTCGATTTTCACTGCTCTGTAAACAGGATTATATAGTTATGAATCATATTTCAGAGTAATTTTAGAAAAAATCAGATATAAAGACTGTAAATATCTCTAGATAATTCCGCTAAACTTTGTTCATACTTATGTACATTTCCAAGGTTTATGCTATCCTCTTGATCTGTTGCATTTCCATCATAAAAAAAAGCTAAAATATAATCACCTTTAGGAGTAAAAACAATTCCTGCATCATTGACTAATTGCCCCATAGTACCAGTCTTATGCGAGACTCTGATATATCCCGGTAAATAGTAAGGTATGCGGGTATTTGTCAAGCATTTACTCATAATCGTTAATAGATTATTACTAACCCAGGGAGAAACCACTTTCTTATGATAAGCATTTGCCAGAAAGCCCGTAAGATCTGATACTGTTGTATAATTGGACTTCCATGTGATCGTATCATGGACGGCTGCCTCATTCTTTTTTTCAAACGTCCGGTTATTGAGACCACTTTTCCCTCCATAGAAATCAGAAACCATCTCATTGCATGTCAAAATGCAAGTGGTGTGATTCATAAGATTGGGCCGCAATATAGCTTCTTTAATTTCATCCTTATCACATAATGAAAAGAGTATATCTGCGGCGGTATTATCAGATAAAGACATCATCAGAATAGCATAGTCATATAAAGATAATTCTTCTCCACCATGGAAAAATTTCAGAATTCCACTTCCAGGGCTGATTTTTTTCGGACTCATAATAATTTTGTCAGCCCATTTTAATTTTCCTAATTCAATTTTCCTCAATATATCTGCTAATATAAATATCTTACAGATGCTTGCAGTGGGCATTATCTTCTTTTCGTTGACGAAACAAGTTTCGTTAGAACAAAGATCCATCCATCCTGCAGCAAATTCGCCAGGGAATTGATTGATATACTTATCGAAAATTTCTTGAATTTTATGCATCATACAAAGCCACCTTCTTTCACAATTGTGTAAAAGAAAAAATTCACAGAATTACTTCAAGTTCCCCATTTTGAAACAAGCCAGCCGATGCTTACTACCTGTAGACAAACTTTCTAAAGTCGGTGGCGTCTCTGCACATTTCGAATCACAATATGGACAGCGGGTACTGAATGGGCATCCTTTGGGCACATGAAGCGGCGAAGGCATTTCTCCTTTCAAAACAATATGCTTCTTATGCAAATGTGGATTCGGAGAAGAAAGGGCTGACAGAAGAGCCTTTGTATATGGATGGAGAGGATTGGCAAATAGTTCTTCCGTCTCTGCTTCTTCCACCAGGTGGCCTAAATACATGACACCTATACGATTGGAAATATGTTTTACAACGCTTAAGTTATGTGTAATAAATAAATAAGATACATGTGTCTCATCTTTAATATCTTCCATCAAATTTAAAATCTGAGCCTGAACAGAAACGTCTAGGGCAGAAACCGGTTCATCACATATAATCAGCTTAGGCTTTAAAATCAATGCTCTTGCTAAACCAATACGCTGCCTCTGCCCGCCGGAAAATTCATGGGGATATCTAAAGAAATGTTCCGGCTGAAACCCCATAAGGTTCATAATTCTTAATGCGGCTATAAACCTTTCATCAGCACTGCCAACATGCTGGATTTCCAATGCCTCTGTCAAAGTATTACCAACACGTTTCTTTGGATCCAGTGACATATAAGGGTCCTGAAACACCATTTGCATCTGGCTTCGCATTGTTCGCAAATCTTTTTTATTCTTTTTCGTAAAATCATTCCCCTCAAAAGCCAAATGTCCATCAGATGGTTCAATGAGTCGAAGGATACAGCGTCCCAGTGTGCTTTTTCCACATCCGGATTCGCCAACAAGTCCGTAAGTTTCTCCTTTATGTATAACAAAAGAAACTCCATCAACAGCCTTAACAAATTCGCTATGTCCATGATTCTTAACGGGAAAGTACTTCTTCAGGTTATTCACTTCCAATAAAATATCTGAATTAATCATGATGATTTCCCTCCATAACAGAATACCAGCAGCGAACATAGTGACCATGCCCCATTTCTCTTAGTTCCGGCATTTCCATTTTGCATTTAGTAGAAGCGTAGGGGCATCTAGGCGCAAACCTACATCCATGCGGGACCTGATAAAGTAACGGCACATTGCCTTTAATCATGAATAAGCGCCTCGGTCGGGCTGCATCGATTTTAGGAATAGATTTAATAAGTCCACGTGTATAAGGATGGGCAGGGGAATCAAATAAGCTATAGATATCTCCCTTTTCCACAACCTGCCCTAAATACATGACAATAACTTCCTGGCAACTTTGTGCAACTACCGACATATCATGAGTGATAAGGATAATACTCATTCCCAGCTTTTTATTCAATTCTTTTAATAAATCTAAAACCTGGGCCTGAATTGTAACATCTAAAGCCGTAGTAGGCTCATCAGCTAATAGCAGCTTAGGATGGCATGCTAGGGCAATTGCTATCATAACCCGTTGCCTCATCCCACCGGAAATTTCATGAGGATACTGTTTTAACCGTTTGTCCGGCTCATTAATACCAACTAATTCAAGCAATTCTATTTCTTTTGCTGCTCTCTCTGTTTTTGAATAATTCGTATGAATCCGAAGCGCTTCATCAATCTGTTCACCAATAGTATATACAGGATCCAAAGCACTCAAAGCGTCCTGGAAAATCATGGAAATATCCTTGCCACGAATTTTCTTCATATCTTTTTCCGACATAGTTATCAAATCTTTGCCAGAAAAATAGATTTTTCCATTATAAACTACCTGCTTGCCTTTACCTTCATATAACTGCATAATTGACTGCATTGTTACACTTTTACCACATCCGGATTCACCTACTATACCCGTGATTTCCCCAGGCTGAATAGTAAATGAGACTCCATCAATAGCTTTTAAATAACCATGATCTGATTTGAAAGATGTCGATAGATTTTCAATTTTGAGCAGCGGTTCATTCATAATTAATCACCTACTTATTATGCGGATCAATAACATCGCGCAATCCATCACCCAGCATATTCAATCCTAATACGGATACGGCCGTGATAATTCCCGGAAATACTATCATCCACCATGCTTTATAAATAACAGTTTTACCTTCCATTAATATATTGCCCCAGCTAGGAGTCGGAACCGGAACCCCCACTCCAAGAAAACTCAAAGCAGCTTCCACTATAATTGCCTTAGCAAAAATAAAGGACGTCTGAACGATAACTGGTGAAAGAATATTGGGTGCAATATGATGCCAAATAATCCGGTTTGATGTGGCTCCTATACAGCGCATTGCTTCAATATATGTCATCTCTTTTACAGCTAAGGCCCGGGATCTAGCAATTCTTGCAATGGTAGGTATGTAAACTAAGGTCAAGCTTAATATTACATTATGAGGACTAGGGCCAAGTACAGCCATAAAGGCTATTGCCAAAAGGATGGCCGGAACTGAGCTGATACCATCGCAGATTCTCATTAAAACTGCATCAAGCTTTGGATAATAACTTGCATATAAACCTATTGCCATTCCTAAAACACAGGAGAAGAAAGCAACGCTAGCACCGATAATCATAGACATCTGCGCTCCATAAATTATTCTGGCTAGGAGGTCGCGTCCAAATGTATCAGTCCCCAAAATATGAGCCATAGATGGATGTGCTAGACGATTTGATACATCCATTACATATGGGCCTTTAGGGGCGATCAATGGAGCAAAGATAGCTAAAGTAAGAACAAATAATACCAGTACTGATCCTATCACTGCATTACGATTCCTAAGAAATTTACGTCTAAATTTGGCGCGTTCACTTTTAATTAATTTTTCGCGTATTTTTCCTAAATCATCTAAATTCACTATCACAAGATCATCAGGATTAATATTTGAACCATCATTGATTGCCATCTGCAGCCTTTCATCATACTCTGCCTTTTCCATATCACTCACTCCCTTTCTTCTCATTTTTCTAAGCCAATACGCGGATCAATAATTCTATACAAGATATCTATAACCAAATAAGTCAATACATTAATTACGGCTACAACCAATATGACTGCCTGGATGACCTCATAATCTCTTCGACTCACAGAGTTAACAATCAATTGACCAATACCTGGAATATTGAAAATGGTTTCTGCAACAGCAGCCGCCGATATTACGCTGATAAAAGTCTGCCCCATCGCCGTTAAAATTGGGAGAGAAGCGTTCTTCAAAGCATGCTTAAGCATAATGCATTTATCACTAACGCCCTTTGCACGAGCCATTCTGATAAAGTCCGAATCCAAAACATCCATGAGAGAAGATCTTGTCATACGTATCAGCAAACCAGCTTCCACTAGGCCAAGTGCAAATGATGGCAAAATCATATACCGGATATTCATCAGGAATCCACTATTTCCAATTGCTTTATATCCAGCTGGTGGAAGAACGCCTAATTTTACAGAGACAAGTAAGATTAAGAGCAGAGCCAGTAAAAAGCTGGGAATAGAAATACCAATCATAGCTATTCCAGAAATAATCTGATCCGTGATTTTATATCTTTCTTTTGCCGCTATAATCCCTAGCGGAAGAGATACCGCAAAAGCAATAAGCATGGAATATAGCGTTAATTCCAGTGTAGGAATCAAATGCGATAAAATAATGCTTGTCATGGATCCTTTCATAAATACAGATTGTCCCAGATTTCCTGTAAGAATATTCCCCATCCATCTCAAGTACTGAAAAATCAATGGCTGATTCAGTCCCATCTGTTCTCTCAGCCGTTCTACCGCTTCAGGTGTTGCCTGATCCCCTAAAATAACCTTGGCCGGATCTCCAGGAATCAGGTGAATCAAAAAGAATACAATAAATGACATTATGAGAAGAACTGGGACGATAGAAATTACTCTTTTGAGAATATATTTTCCCATTCCACTCACCTCCTAATTTCACAAAAAGTTTAAGAATAGGCAGCAGGGATTGCAATAATATTTACTGCAATCCCACTTCCCCCATTTCTTTTATATATTATATTATTTTTCTACGGTAAGATTCCACATATGTGGGCCTTCGAAGAATACAGTATCTTTGACCTTTCCAGAAGCAACATCAAGTGCAAAATAATCACCAAATTTACTAGCCGGCACATATTCTTCCCAGCAGTATTTCTGCAAATCTTTCCAGTTGCTAATTGCATCGTCCAAATTATTGGACGTTGCAATGCTCTGCAATGTGCTCTGGAGATGATCATCTGCGCTCCAGCCGTCCCAGGTAGAAGAAATATACAAAATCTGGTTAGGAACTGTTACAATAGGAGATCCGGTAATAAATGCATCATACTGGCTCGGGTCTTTGCGTGTCCCCAGGAACGTAGCCCAATCAACAACCTGTAAATTAGTTTTTACTCCAATACTTTCCAGTTCACTCTTAATAACAACCGCTGCGTTATAAAATTCCTGATAAGAAGAGGATACAAGGATATTGAAAGTTTCTCCATTGTAACCAGCTTCAGCTAACAATGCTCTAGCCCTTTCCGGATTATGTGTGTTATACCAGTTATTTCCAGTATCTGCATACCATTTGTTGTTTTTATTCTGAACATAGCTGGATTTAAGTTCATAGAAATCTTTATCTGCTACAGCAGCTGTCAGAATATCATCATCATTCAGAACTGCATTGACAGCCTGACGAATTTTCGGATTAGAAGCCAGCCCCTGCTTTTTGTTATAGCAAAGAAACATATCTCCACAGTCTTCTCTAAAAACTTTATAATCATTGTTATTCTTGAAAATACTGTACTGATCAACAGGAAGCCTGATAGCCATATCATATTCCCCAGACTGCATTCCGGAAACACGGGTTGACGGATCCAACACAAAATCGAATTCTACATCTTTGGTCTTAGCTTCTTTATATCCGCTCCAACCACTTACTTTACCTTTATCGCCATAAGGCTGATAATTATCAAATTTTTCCAGACGTACATAGTTATCCGGTTTGATATCTGCGACTTTGTAAGGGCCTGTACCAATATAGTCTGTAATCATGTGTGTCTTGGGGTCAGCTTTATCAATTGTTGATTTTGGCACAATGATAGGTGCCGGATTAATGCCTGCAATTAAATCATTGAGCATAAGGGATGGTTTACTCATCTGCACTTTAACCGTATAGTCATCTACCTTTTCAAAATATGCCCCACCCGTAGCTTTTTTAGCCTGGCTGTTTCCATCAATCCACCGATTCATAGATGCTACTACATCATCAGCTTTCATTTCATTTCCATTATGAAATTTGACCCCTTTGCGCAAATGATACGTGTACTGTGTGGCATCCTCACTCACATCTATCTTTTCTGCTAATTCTGGAACCACCTTATAGTTTTCATCAAAAGTCACCAACATTTCATAAACATTTCCAAGCATCATCTGCCTAGCCAAGGTAGATGTGGTTTTACTGATATCATAGGAATCAGGCTGTGCATTGACTGCAACTTTTACTGTATCCTTAATATTGGCAGCCCCATCAGAACCATTTTTATCAGCCCC
Source organism: uncultured Dialister sp. (assembly GCF_937959425.1). GTDB lineage: Bacteria > Bacillota > Negativicutes > Veillonellales > Dialisteraceae > Dialister. Next base: position 6,297 of record NZ_CALGPS010000092.1, on the reverse strand, counting down.
TCCACAGCCTGCAATCAGTGCTGTAGTTACAGCGGATGCAATTCCACATAAAGCCAATTTCCTCAATAAATTTCTTGTCATAATAATCACATCTCCTTCGATACGACAGAACCCAAAATCTGAGTTTGAAATGGATAAATAAGAAAACACAAAAGCGGAGCAGCTATATTTGCTACTCCGCAATTATATTTTGTTAGAATGTTTGAAATAATAACTTTGATGCACTCATTGTATCACAACAAACCAGGCTGTAAATTGTCTTAATAATGTCTTTTTATCGCATCAAAAGGATTCTCCCCGGATTCTCACCAGTAAGATGCTGGTTTTCATAAACGATTTTTCCACCTACAATAACAGCTTTAAACCCCTCGCATAATAAGGTAGGTTCGCTATAACTAGCTTTATCTGTCAGTTTGTCATAATCAAAAATCAGAATATCCGCATCATAGCCATTCTTTATCAATCCCTTTGTCTTCATATAGTAACGATTCGCAGTAAAAGAAGTCATTTTTCTAATCATTTCCTCCAATGAGAACAGCTGCTTTTCTTTTACAAATACTCTTATAGCATGTGGAAATGAAGCATATGCTCTAGGGTGTGTCATGTCATGTCCTGACTTTAATAATCCATCTGTACATACTGCAGTATTTTTATACTTGATAATTCTGGTAAGGTCCTCATCACACATAGTATAGTAGATTGCACCAACGGCTCCATCATTTGCAATCATAATTTTGCAGTAAGCATCAAAGGAATCCATTCCAGTTTCATCAGCATATTCCTGAATCGTCTTATTTGCAGCTTCCGGAAGGCGGTATGAAGAAGCAATATAAATACCAGACCAACCGCCAGAATTGATGTAATAATTTTCATAATCAGTATGCTCGTCCATCATTTCCTGATGAATTTTTTCACGTGTTATTGGGTTTTCCAAATAATTAACAATGCCAGATAAACCTTCGGAATAGTATTTGGAAGGACAGCAGTCCGCTAAAAGTGACATACATGCTGTATAAGGATATTGATCACAACTTACATCCAGTCCCTCCTCATTGGCTTCTTCCATTAATTCAATGGTTTCTTTAGACATTCCCCAACAAGCCTTCCCCTGAAGTTTATGATGAGAAATAATCAATCTGACCCCTGTTTCACGTGCCACTTCAATTGCTTCTTTTATCGCATCAATAGATTTGGTAGATTCATTTCTAATATGAGTAGTATAAACACCTCCATATGATGCAACTATTTTAGCAAGTTCAGTAATTTCCGCTGGAAGTTCATATGTGCTTGGAAGATAAATCAGACCTGTTGACATGCCTGCAGCTCCTGCTTCCATAGCTTCCTTCAAAAGAGCTTTCATTTCCATTAATTCAGTACTTGTAGGTTCTCTGCTTTCGTCTCCCATAACAGCACACCTAAGTGCTCCGCTACCAACAAGAGGACGAACATTCTCCGGAATAGCTAATTTCTGTGCATAGTTAAAATAATTAGAAGCCGAAGTAAATGTTCCCATTTCTTTTGGTGCTCCAGTTTCAGGAAGTGTAAGATAGCAATTGTCAATCCAAGTCTTGCAATATTTCTCACTTACAGGAAACAAGGAATAACTGCACATTCCTGTAACCTGCGTTGTGATGCCCTGATTAATTTTTGCTAAAGAGCCAAAATGTGTTCCTAAAATCATATCACCATGCGAATGCGAATCAATAAAGCCAGGACATGTAACTAATCCTTTTCCATCTATAATCTTTTCTGCCCTATCTTCTGTATCAACCGGCAGAAGGGTAATTTTTCCTTCTTTTATACCAATGCTACCTTTAAAGCCAGGCTCTCCTGAGCCATCAATAATTGTTGTGTCTTTGATAATCAGATCATACATTTCCATGATTAACCACCTCCATAGATACACGAAAGCGAGGCCACGCTTGGTCTCGCTTCATTGTGGTGATATGAACTTTAATAAAAGCCCTTCTATGTAAGATAGTCTAATTCTCTACCTGCAGACTGTAAATGGTCTTTATTTTGTCTTTAAAAGTGTCCTAGAAATTGAAATTAATCTTTATAATTCTGCTCGGTCTTCCAATATCATAAGCTGCCTGTTTTCCTATCACATGCAGGTATCCTGCAATTTCTAATTTATTGACAACTCGATCCACACTCCTTCTGGATATATTCATAGAAACAGCCAAATCTTTTGTTGTAAATGTGTCTTTTCCTTCTTTGCTCATAATTGAATAAATTTTGAAAATATTTTGCATACTTACTTCTGACTTTTCTGCGATCATTTGAATCGTCTTATCCAATTTGTCCATATCATCTGAATTAGTATTACGTTCATTAGTGCCAATGGGCCCTATTATGTTGTTGGAATCATAAATAACATAAGCGATATTACTACCACAATTTTTGGCACGAATCAGTCCTAAATTAGCATTTTCTTTTGCTTCCCTGACTGTATTTCCATATCCAATGCCCATACATAATGAAATAAGGAAATGATTCTGCACCTGATGTAGTATGTCCAAAGACTGTAAATGGTTAGTCATTGTTTCTAAAATTTCTCGAGTAGTAAAAATTAGAAAATTACGATATGTCGGTTCAACGACGGTTGCTTCTAATTTTTCAGCCAGTGCGTAAATATACAAAGATATCCCATTTCTATCCTGCATAAATAGCCGTTCATTTTTTGCAAACATAGAATATTCATTTGGTAAATTAATTTCTATAGAAAGTATTACTATCTGACTCTTTTGATTTTTCTTCGCTATATATTCCGTCTGAATTTGATTAATTGTTTCTCTACAAACATACGCCGTTGGATAAGCAAAAAAGGCGGGAATATTCATTTCTTTCAATTTTTTTAAAGCACCAAAGCAGGGAGTTACAACACATGAAATGTATCCTTTTTTCCAATTATTATAGTGAAAATTAAATACAGTTTCGTTATAATAATCTAAGTTCAATCCCCTTTCTTTAATGCTTTTATAGCTTAAAATATACTTAGATTCCGGCTTCAAATTTAAATTCTTGCATACCTCTGCTAAAGAAAATTCATCATAATAATCGTAACTAATTTTATTAATATCATATCCTTCTAATGAGGCCTGCAAGACCGCTTTAAGTAATGACCCAGAATATCGGTTTAGATAATGCCATGTAATTTCGGGATTGAGGTAATGAAGTGCATAATCATATGGAGCTGACCCAGAAAACAAAAGAGCATCCAATCCTTTTTGTTTATTTCTCAGTAACTCAATCACATCCTTATAATTATCATAGTAGAAAAAAGTAGCTATAATATCCTTATATTCATTATCTATAATATATTTTACGATGTCAAAATTTGAATCATTGGGAATTACAATACCTAATCTCATAATAGACGCCCCGCACTTCTTCAAATTTTAGAATATAAATAATATCAAGCCTAATCATTTACCCAAATTTTAAAAAAAGAAGGCCGCTGAGAATTTAACCCTCAGCGGCCTTCTTTACACTTTTTTGAATTTATAATAAGGATACACCCAATTACATAATAATGCAATATAACACATTAGGCATACAAATATTTTTCTTGAATTTTCTAAATGAATCTGATAAAAAATTCCATTAAAATAGAGTTTCTCTCTTTGATTATTTCATACCAACCATAAATTCCCTGAATTAAGATAATGGCTAGTCTCCATACTTTTTCAAAAAGTATTCGCCATATCTACCATGCGCCCCTTATTTTCCCCCTCTCCCCCGCCATTCCATGATATACTATGGCTAAAGAAAATCACATTCTACCAAAAAGGAGGAGGAACTTTATGAAGAAGAAAATTGCTGCCATGCTGGCAGGCTGCCTGCTGTCGGCGGCAGCCATAGCGCCGTCTTTTGCAGAGGGCGGTGCTGCCCCATCGGCGAAGGCTGCCGGCGCACAGGGGGTGCTGGAGAGTCTCTATACCCATATTTCAGAAGACGCAAAGGCCGAGGCGCCGTCGCTAAAGCCCGCAGCCGTAAGGCTCACGCCGGAGCAGGGGAAGAAGCTCCTTTCCGCCATGGCGGAAAAAGCGGTGAAGGAGCATCCGGACCGGTTTGAGGCCTATGTGTTCCGGGGCGCCATGTATTACACGAACGGGGAAAAGGAAAAGTGCTTTGCGGATCTGGACCATGCGGTGTCGCTGGCGCCGGAAAATCCCCTTGCCTACGGTTCAAGGGCGGAGTTTTCCGCCAGAGACGGGAGGGATAAGGAGGCCCTTCAGGACTGGGACAAGGCGCTTTCCCTGAATCCTACCGATGAGGTCAAGGATAAAGTCTATATGCAGCGGGGCCTTTTCCATATGTCCAGAAAGCAGTATGAGGCAGCGGCTTCCGATTTCAGAAATGATTTGAAATATGCCAATCCGAAGCTCCGTTTCGCGGTGCAGATATTTACAGGCGACTGCTATGCAAAGCTCGGAAAGAACGGGGAAGCGGAAAAGTCATACCGGGAAGCAGTGAAGGACAATCCGAAGAATCCTTTATGCTGGGATATGCTGGGTCACTTCTATAATTTCACCGTGAAGCAGCATGACAAGGCCAGGGAGTGCTATGATAAGGCCCTTGCCCTGGCGCCTAAATCGGATATGATTCTCCGTGAGGCCGGTGTGAACGAGCTGGGGGCTAAACGGATGGACAGGGCGGTGACCTATTTCACAAGGGCCATCGAAGCAAATCCCACCCACCGTCTCAGCTACATGCTCCGGGGCACCACCTATGGGGTGATGGAAAAATATGAACCGGCTGCAGAGGACTATACGAAATACATAGAGCTCACCAAAAAGCCGAAGGCGGAAGACTATATCCTCCGGGGCGGCTGCTACAGCAAGCTGGGACTTTACGATAAGGCCATTCAGGACTACACAAAAGCCTCGGGGCTGGAGCCGGAGAATTACCGTCCCTATGAATCCCTGGGGTACAACTGCTCCCTTAAGAAGGACTATGACAAGGCCATCCCTTTGTATGAAAAGGCCATCGCCCTGAATCCAAAAAGCGGGGAGGCTTATAACAACCTGGGCTATACCTGGTTTTTGAAAGGAAATAAGGATAAAGCGCTGGAGTATTTAAACAAGGCCATAGAGGTCTCCCCTGCCTACGCCGAATCCTACCGTTCAAGGGCTGAGGTGTATGAGTCCATGGGAGAATACGATAAGGCGCTGAAAGATATGAACCATTTCGTGACCCTCTCCCCCAAAGACGCCAAAGGCCGTGAGTTCCGTGACCGGCTGGCGAAGAAAGCGGGACACGCCTGACGGCGTGAGGGTTGTGAGTGAAAAGGTTCTTAAGATTGACCGGCCTACGGCCGGGTTCTCAGGTTTGACGGGCCCTTTGGGCCCGAGGGTTGTGGATTGCCCTGCGGGCAATGAGTATGAAGTCAGCGTTACGGGAATGCCTTTCTGTCACATAAGCCACCCTAAACATGGCGGTGAATTAGCCACCTTCGGTGGCTTTTCCCCCTTTGGTGCCTTACGGCACCACCTTCGCCACGGTGTGAAGCGTGTCACTGGATTTTCGGGTCACTGCGTTCCCCTACAAATCCAGTTCCCTTGCCACCCCGCTGTATCGGTCGGGCGACAAAAGGAAAGCGCCCTTATGGGCAGGCTAGGCGCCTTACTTCGCCCGACTTGCACATCCTATGCAGGATGTGCACAGTGGACAATAAAGCTTCGCGAAGCATTGCCATCAAAAGTTGCTCTAAATAAAGCACGGGTTGTTGTGCCCCGCCTGCGGGGGAAAGGTGGTGGCGCCAGCCACCAAAGGGGGCGGGCCCTTCGGGCCCACAGGTTATGAATAAAAAGGTTCTTAAGTTTGACAGGCCTTTAGACACGCCTGCGGCGTGCACAGCGAACATGATTTGAAGGAGCGACAGCGACGCACAAATCATAGTGAGTCGTTTCCCCTTTAGGGGTGAGGGTTCAAAAGGTTCAAAAGGTTCTCAGGTTTGACGGCGTGTAGGGCCACTGTGTGGCCCGGATTCAAAAGGTTCAAAGGGTTGTGGATTGCCCTTCGGGCAATGAGTATATAGTCAGCGTTACGTACTTACTATTAGTGTCACCAGTGCTGCATGACGTAGTGCGTTAGCCCCCTTCCTCTGGAATGGGGTGTCGCCGTCAGGCGACGGAGGATAGCGGCCTTTCGCAGAAAGGGAGGCCGAGGCCCTGCAGGGGCCTCGGATGGCCCATAGTGGCATGGAGCTGTCTTCAAGTGTTCCTCAGGGCTCCGCCCAGCTCCTTCCTGCGGGTGGCAATCCTGCATAGGATTGCCAAGTCAAGCGACATT
>NZ_CALGPS010000091.1 GCF_937959425.1 uncultured Dialister sp. | reverse complement strand
GGCGCGGTTCCTTTTTCCCCATAAACTTGCCCACCCCCGCACTCGGGGGTGGGGGACCACGTCAGTGGTGGAAGGGGGCCGCCGCAGGCGGCCGGGGCTGTGAAAAATGTAAATCATTTTTTTCACAGCCCCCTGACTGCTCGGCTCATGTCATAGTGCGGCAGCCCTTCCTTAAGCAGAAGTCCTGCCGCATTTTTATGCCAATCATATTAATTCCGTTTCATCATGTCCGCATAGGCTGGTCTTCCGCCCATGGATTCGGCGCTTTTTACAGCGTCAAGAATGGCCAGGCGGATGGCTTCTTCCGCCAGATAGCCCACCGTATCCACCGGTGCTTCCACCTCGCCGGAGGCCATGGTAAAGACTGTGTCTCCGTCCATGGTGGTATGGACAGGCCGGATGGCCCGGGCATAGCCGTCATGGGCCATGCCCGAAACCGCTTTGCATTCGGCCTTGGTGAGTTTCGCATTGGTAATGACACAGCCGATGGATGTATTGGTACCCGTCTGCCTTTTAAAGCCCTGCATCATCAGTTCATGGGATGAAATGAAATGGGAGTCATCATCTGCGAGAGCTCCTGCCAGGATTTCATCCTTGTCATAGATTTCTCCACAGGCATTCACTGCCATGTATGCCCCCACGAAGAGGCCACCGGGGAGGCTGAATTCAGCATAGCCGGCGCCGCTTTTCATGGCGTGGTCAAAGCCCCGGAGCTTTCCTACAGAAGCGCCGGTACCGGCGCCATAGCAGCCAACAGGGAAAGTGTCTGAAGCCCTGGAAGCCGCTTCATAGCCCATTTCAAGGTCCGGATGAACCTTAGAATCTCCTATGGAAAGGTCAAAGAGCACGGCGCCGCATACGATGGGAACGGTCACGTCTCCCACAGGAAATCCGATCCCCTTTTTCGCCAGGAAGTTCATAACGCCGCAGTCTGATTCCAGTCCGAAGGCAGATCCTCCTGAGAGAACTACCGCGTGGATTTTCTGCACCGTCTTTTCAGGGCTCAGAAGGTCCGTTTCCCTGGTGCCGGGAGCGCAGCCTCTCACATCCACACCTGCTGCTGCGCCGCCTTCCGGCGCCAGAATAACAGTCACTCCTGTAAGTCCTTTTCTATCCTCCGCCGTACCGATGGCAAAACCCGGTACATGAAGTGTTCTCATTTCCATTAAGCTTCCCCTTTTCTTGCCACAGCAAGGCAGAGTTTCAAATCCTCCGGCACCGGTGCCTCAAAATGCATGGCTTTTCCGGTGACGGGATGCTTCAGATCTAATGTCCAGGAATGAAGGGCCTGCCCTTCGATGGGGAAGTGGTCCTTCTTCCATCCATAGAGGGGGTCATTCACCACCGGATGCCCGATGTAGGCCATGTGCACGCGGATCTGGTGGGTACGCCCTGTTTCCAGCTTTAGTTCCAAAAAAGAATAGCCCGGCATGAATTCTTCCACCCGGTAATGGGTGACCGCCGGCTTTCCGGTCTTAGGCGCAACATCCCATTTCATGCGGTCCTTCACGCTCCGCCCCAGAGGAAGGCGGATGACGCCGGTATTTCCCTCCATCTGCCCGTGCACCAGGGCCAGATAATGGCGCTGGGCCTCATGGGCCTTGATTTCCGCCTTCAGCACAGGAAAAGCACGGGCAGACTTGGCTGCCACCATGACGCCGGATGTGTCCTTGTCCAGCCGGTGCACAATGCCGGGCCGGATGGGATCCTCACAGGCGGACAGAAGGGACGGGCCGCAGTGGTAAAGAAGAGCATTGGCCAGCGTACCGTCAGGATTTCCAAAGCCCGGATGTACCACCATGCCCCGGGCCTTATTGATAACGATAATATCCTCATCTTCATAAAGAATGTCCAGCGGCAGATCCTGTGGAACAAGGGAAAGTTCCTCCTTTTCTTCCCAGGAAAAGGAAATCTCATCCCCTGCCTTCACATGGTAATTAGGCCTGAGCATTTTGCCGGACAGGAGCGTCGCTTTCCCCTCCTTCATCCACTTCTGGACCTCGGACCTGGTCAGTCCGGAAGCATCCTGCAGGATCTTATCCAGCCGCGCTCCTTCTTCTGTTTCTGAAATATGGCAGGTAATCTGGTTCATGAGCTGTGTCTCCAAAAATAAAAGGCAATAAGTCCTACCCCTGCACAGATGAAAATATCTGCAATGTTAAAGATAGGCCAGATGCGGAAATCAAAGAAATCCACCACCGCTCCCAGCCGGGCACGGTCCAGTCCATTCCCCAGGGCGCCGCCCAGCAGCATGCCTACAGAAGCGGGGAAATACAGGGGCTTCTCAGGAATCCTTTTCCGCATGACGAAAAATGCAATAAAAAGTGCCACCACAATGGCAAGGAAAAACCAGTCCTGGTGCGGCAGGATACCAAAAGCGGCACCGGGATTCAGAATATAGGTCAGATGAAATACATTCCGGATAACGGGAATGGTCTCTCCCAGTTCCATATGGTTCACGACAAACCACTTCACCAGCTGGTCAAAAATGGTAACAAAAAGGGCAGTGAGTAAAGTAATCATAAAATCCTCCTGATGTGTATTATACCATAGGGCGCCGCTTTGCGGAGAAGGTTCAGAAGGGAAAGGTTGACGCCCACTGCCGCAGGCGATGGTTCTTAAGGTTCTTAGGTTTGACAGCGGCTTTGTCGCTGAGGGTTGTGGTATCGTCCTACGGACGATGAAGTATGAAGTCAGCGTTACGGGATTAGCTTTTGTGTCTCCACTGCTGCATGGCGGAGTGCAAAAGAGGCTGTGAAGAAATAATTGAGCATTTTTTCACAGCTCCGACTGCCTGCGGCGGCCCCCTTCCACCACTGACGTGGTCCCCCCACCCCCGAGTGCGGGGGTGGGCAAGTTTATGGGGAAAAAGGAACCGCGCCACTACATACCTTGCCCACCCCTGCCCAGCAATGCTATTGCGTTAAGGCATCGACCGAAAAAAAGTTGTCATTTTGAATGA
>NZ_CALGPS010000090.1 GCF_937959425.1 uncultured Dialister sp. | reverse complement strand
CGATAAAATCGCTCTTTTTTGATTAGAAAATCACTAACTTGTAAACTCCTGCTAGTGAGCTGGTTGGAGTCACTTACGGCATACGCGGAAGTGTTTCCCGCCGACTGGTATTTATTAGCGGATGTCTCTACTGTGCCGGGTACCAAAATTCTTCGCCTACGGCTCAGAATGACCGTGTCCGGCGGAAAGGAAATCCCGTAACGCCCGCCGCCGTCAGGCGGCATATATAATTATTGCCCGAAGGGCAATCCATAACCCTCAGCGGCCAAAGGCCGCTGTCAAACGTAAGAACCTTCCGGCCCTGGGCCGATCAAACTTGAGAACCTTTTCCACAACTTTTTCCCTCACAACCCTTCTACACAACCCTCGGGCCGCAGGCCCGTCAAACTTAAGAACCTTAAGAACCCTCGGGGCCCACAGGCCCCGTCAACCTTCCCTTTGGCCCCTATTTCATTGCCTTTTCTATTTTCTCCAGATTCTCCCTCATGGTATCCAGATAGCTTTCTTTGTCCGGTTCCTCCAGGGTGGAGAGGGTTTCGGCGTCGGCGCCGGCTTCATTTGCCAGGGTTCTGGCCAGGGCGGGATCCATCATTTCTTCGGTGAATATGGTTTTTACCTGATGGGCGCGGCAGAAGCGGATGAGCTCCACCAGCTTCCGGGCCGGCGGTTCCCCGGTGGCGAAGGCGTCTTCTACGCTTTCCTGGGTGAGGGAGAAGTCCCTTGCCAGGTAGCCGAAGGCGGCGTGGCCGGTAACCAGTTCTTTCCTTGGCGCTTTGGAGAGCTTTTCCCTGTATTCCGCCTGCAGGCTGTCTATACCGGCAGCGAAGGTACTGTAGTTTTTCATGAAGAGGTCCCTGTTTTCCGGGGAGGCGGTGATGAGGCCGTCCCGGATGGCGCGGGCCTCTTCTTTGGCTTCGGAGAGGCCCAGCCAGGTGTGGGGGTCGTAGTCTCCGTGTTCTTCCCTTTCTTCCTCATCTTCCAGCAGGATGGGCGTGACCTTTTCCGACGCCTTGACCACCACCCGATTGTCGCTTCCGGCACTCCGGAGGGCCTTGTCCGCCCAGTGCTCCATGCCCATGCCGTTGTACACGAAGACCTTCGCTTCCTTCAGTTTCACCAGATCTCCCGCCCGGGGCTCGAAGTCGTGAGGCTCGGTGCCGTCGGGTACCATGACGGAAATGGAAACGGCGTCTCCGCCGATGGCTTCGGTGAGCTTTTCCATGGCGCCGAAGGAAACCACCACCGGGATTTTCCCTTCCTCTACGGCTGGCGGCTCTTTTCCGCAGCCGGCGGTGAAGGCTATGGCGGCAAGGAGAAGGGCGATTTCTTTTTTGAAATGGGATTTCATGGACGGAGCACCTGCTTTACGAAAATGGTGGAAAGGAGCAGGAAGGCGGCGGTCAGGGCGGTGACGCCGCCGGGGGCTGCGCCGATGAAGTAGGAGAGGAAGAATCCCGAAAGGATGGAGGCAAAGCTGTAAAGGAGGGAGGCCAGGAAGGTGGTTTTGAATCCCTTCTTCAGCTGCAGGGCGCTGGCCACGGGAAGGGTAATCATGGAGGTAATCACCAGGATGCCGACGGAGCGGATGGATACGGAAATGGCGGCGGCCACCAGAAAGGCGAAGAGGTAGTTCAGCCGTTTCACGTGGACCCTGGCAATGCGGGAGGCTTCCTCGTCATAGGTAATGTAGAGGAGCTGGTGGTAGTTCAGAATCACCGTCACCACGGCGAAGAGGCTCAGCACGGCGGTGACCGCCATGTCTATGGGAGACACGGTGAGCATGGAGCCGAAGAGGTAGGCGTCGGCATTAGCGTGAAGATGGCCGGAGCTGATGAGGGTGATGGCAATGCCTACGGAAATGGACAGCACGATGGAGAGAATCAGGTCTGTATATTTCTTGAAATACTGGCGCAGAAACTCGATGGAAAGCCCCGCCAGGGCGGTGAAGGCAAAGGACACCAGCACCGGGCTTTCCCGGAAGAGGAGGCCCAGGGTGACGCCGGCCAGGGAGGAATGGGCCAGGGTGTCGCCGATCATGGAGTAGCGCTTCAGCACGATGAAAATGCCGATGCAGGGGCAGAGGATGGCGATGCAGATGGAAATGAAAAGGGCATTCTGCATGAAATCATAACTGAACATGGCCGCCCTCCTTCTTTATATATTCTTCAATATAATGGGACACGCTGCAGAGATGGCCCCTGCCGCCGTCCACATGGTAGAGGCCTGTAGACACCTGCCCCGCCTCTTCCATATTGTGCTCCACCGCCAGCACGGTGAGGGCCCTTTCCCGGTTCAGCCGGGAGAGCTCCCCGTAGATTTCCCGCTGGCTTTCCAGATCCACGCCGGTGGAAGGTTCGTCCAGCATGAGGAGATCCGGACTCCCCATGAGGGCCCGGGCAATGAGTACCTTCTGGTGCTGCCCGCCGGAAAGATTCCCCATGAGCTCGCCGGCATAATCCTCCATGCCGGTGACGGCAAGAGTGTCCTTCACGGAAATGGATTTCAGGTGAAGGAGCTTCCCGTAGGAATGAATGACCTCCGCCACGGTAATGGGAAAAGCATGGTCCCGGGCAGGCATCTGGGGCACATAGCCCACACGCCGGGCGCGGCAGGAAATGGTGCCCCTCACCGGGGACAGGAATCCCAAGATGAGCTTCAAAAGGGTGCTCTTTCCGCTGCCGTTGTTTCCTACGATGGAAATATAGGATCCCTTCGGCACGTGGAGGGAAATATCCTCCAGAAGCCAGGGCTCCTTTCCGGTGTAGGAAAAATAAAGATGTTCTATGTCAAGCATGGCGTCTCCTTACCTTGTTATAAATGTCGATATTCTCCTTTCATCATAGCATAGCAGGCAAGGGGAGGCCAGAGGATGGGGGATGGCGGGATAGTGGGATAGTGGGATAGTGGGATGGTGAGACCGCTGTCCGCTATCGGCTATCCGCTATCGGCTATCGGCAGCGAAAACCATACAACCGCGCCTGCGGCACGATGGAAACACACCCCCCTTTGGTGCCTGCGGCACCACCTTTCCCCCGCTGAAGCGGGGGGACAATAAGAGAGGGGGAAAAAACCTTCTACACAACCCGCCGCCGACAGGCGGCCATAACCTACGGCGAAGCCGTGCCCCTTTTTTATTGCGGCGGAGCCGCCGCCACAACCCTCGGCGCCAAAGGCGCCGTCAAACCTAAGAACCCGACCGCCGTAGGCCGGTCAAACTTGAGAACCTTTTCCACAACCTTTTCCCTCACAACCCTTCTACACAACCCGCCGCCGGCAGGCGGTCCCAACCTGCGGCGTCAGCCGCGTCCCTTTTTTATTGCGGCGAAGCTGCCACCACAACCCTCAGCGTCCAAAGGCCGCTGTCAAACTTAAGAACCTTAAGAACCCTCGGGCCCACAGGCTCCGTCAACCTTTTCTTCC
>NZ_CALGPS010000089.1 GCF_937959425.1 uncultured Dialister sp. | reverse complement strand
GGGTTCAGAGGGTTCAGAGGAAAAGGTTGACGGCCCTCCGGGCCGAGGGGTCTTAAGGTTCTGAAGTTTGACGGGCCTTTTGGGCCCGAGGGTTGTGTATTGCCGCCTTTGGCAGCATGGGCTCGCTTCGCTCGCCTCCCCCTTCCACCACTTCGTGGTCCCCCCACCCCCGCATGCGGGGGTGGGCAAGTTTGTGGAGAGAAAGCCAGCTCCCCCAATCCCGGTCCCGATCCCGATCGAGGGTTCAGAGGGTTCAGAGGAAAAGGTTGACGGCCCTCCGGGCCGAGGGGTCTTAAGGTTCTGAAGTTTGACGGGCCTTTTGGGCCCGAGGGTTGTGGTATCGCCCTTTCGGGCGATGAATATGAAGTCAGCGTTACGGTATTGCCCTTAATGTCACCAGTGCTGCATGACGGAGTGCAAAAGCCCCCTTCCTCAGGAAGGGGGTGTCGCCGTAGGCGACGGAGGATAGCGGATTTTCGTAGAAAATCCGAAGGGGCTGTGAAAAAATGATTTACATTTTTTCACAGCCCCTTTTATAATGCCTTTATGAAATTATTTAGCGCCGCATTTCTTTGATGACAGAGCTTCTTCATAGAGCTTATTCACATAGTCCCAGTTGATAATGCGGAAGAAGTTTTCCACAAAATCCGGTCTGCGGTTCTGGTACTGCAGATAGTAGGCATGTTCCCATACGTCCAGTGCCAGCAGCGGCTTCTTTCCTTCTGTGAGAGGATTGTCCTGGTTGGAGGTGGAGAGAACTTCCAGATGGTCTCCATTAAGCACCAGCCATGCCCAGCCGCTTCCGAACTGGGAAACCGCAGCAGAAGCAAATTTCTTTTTGAAATCTTCAAAGGAACCAAAGTCAGCTTTAATCTTTTCAGCCACCGGGCCGTCGAAGGAAGTGCTTCCCTCCGGTGCCATCATGTCCCAGAAGAGGGCGTGGTTGAAATAGCCGCCGCCATTATTTCTCACAGCGCCCCGGATGTCTTCGGGAAGAAGATTCAGGTGGCCGATGAGATAGCGGATAGACTTATCTGCCAGTTCCGGATGGGATTCCAGCGCCTTGTTCAGGTTGGCTGTATAGGTGGCATGGTGTTTGTCATGGTGGAAATGAAGGGTAGCTTCATCCATTACAGGTTCAAGGGCATTGTAAGCATATGGTAATTCCGGTAATTTAAACATGGTCATTTCTCCTTTACTTGGAAACATAGGATGTATAAGATTAACCTAATAACGATATTTCTCGATTCGTTCTGTCTGTATTATATCGAATATTTTTGAAATAGTCAAGTAATTTTCGATATTTTACATGGTCTGCATGGCGGCCCGGATTCAGAGGGCTCAGAAGTTCAAAGGGTTCAGAGGGGATTAGTAGCTTGCAGCCGGTCTCTTGCAGCTGGGAACCAGGAACCAGCCTCCATCCACAATACAATGGACTCCCTGACCGACTGTCTTTATCTTCTAGAGTCTGTCTTCTACCTTCTATCGTCTATCATCTAATTTCCGCCATCTACCCATGTAAAAAAATCCCCCAAAGTTTCCTTTGGAGGATTTTTTCATATATCCGCGATTACACCAGTTTGCTGAAGTCACCCCAGGCATCGAAGAAGGAAAGGGTTTTGAGAAGCTGGGAGATACGGTTATCTTTTACAGCTTCATCTTTCACCATGACCATAACGTTGTCCAGATAGTCGTTGATTGGCGCGGTCAGCTCTTTCAGGTACGGAAGGGCATCGGCGTAGCGATACTCTTTATACAGCGGTTCCACAGCTGCCATAGCCTTTGCAAGAGCTGCTTCCAGGTTCCTTTCCGCCTCTTCTTCGAAGAGTTCCGGTTTCACTTCGCCGCCGGTCTTGCCTTTGGTAATATTGGCAAGGCGGGTAACGGCCTGACGAAGATCCGTTTCTTCCTTCAGATGGCTTTCGGTCATAGCCTGAGCCTTCAGGAAAATAGCGTAGATATCATCTACAGGGCCTGCCAGCACAGCGTCGATGATGTCATATTCGATGCCGTTATCCAGGAGAATGGCGCGGATGCGCTGACGGAAGAAATCTTCCACCTGGGAGAGCACCTTGTCCTTGGCTTCTTTGTCGCCGGGCAGGAGTTCCAGTGCTTTGGCAATGCCTCTTCTGATATCCCAGTGAATTTTTCCGTCTGTGAGGATATTCACAGCGCCGATGGTCTGGCGGCGGAGGGCGAAGGGATCCTGGGAGCCGGTAGGAATAAGTCCGCGGAGGAAGGTAGCAGCCAGGTTATCCAGTTTATCGGCCAGGGACAGGGCACGGCCGATGGATTCTTTCGGCAGGATGTCGCCGGCGAAGCGGGGCATGTACTGTTCGAAAATAGCCTGAGCCACTTCCGGTTTTTCACCGTCCAGAAGGGCATATTCCTTACCCATTTCACCCTGGAGTTCTGTGAATTCCGTCACCATGCCGGTGGCCAGGTCTGATTTGGACAGGAAGGCTGCCCGGTCAGCGTCTTTCATTTCTTCATCGCTGAAATGCCAGTCGCTGCCGATGAAGGCGGTGAGTTTCTGCAGGCGGTCTGCCTTATCCCTCATGTCGCCCATACCTTCCTGGTAGTTGATGCGGGTGAGGTCATCCCGGTGGCCTTCCAGTGTTTTCTTCCGGTCGTTTTCAAAGAAGAATTTAGCATCGTCCAGACGGGCACGAAGCACCTTTTCATTGCCGTGCTGTACGTTTTCCAATGCCTTGGTGCCGCCGTTTCTGACGGTGAGGAAATAGGGCATGAGGCTGCCGTCTTCGTTTCTTACCGGATAGTATCTCTGATGGTCCCGCATGGGAGTAACCACTGCCGGTACGGGGAGCTTCAGGAATTCATCGTCGATTCTGCCGTAAAGGGGAGTCGGATATTCTACCAGGTAGTTGATTTCTTCCAGAAGGTCTGCATTGTGCCATACATGGCCGCCCAGTTTTTCCGCTGTTTCCAGAAGGCCTTTTTTAATCATGTCCCGTCTTTCATCCTGGTCCACAATGACGAAGGCTTTTCTCATGGTTTCCTTGTAGTCTTCCGGTCTTTCGATGGTTACCGGTTCTTTGCAGAGGAAACGATGGCCCCGGCTCACGCGGCCGCTCTTTACATGGGCAAATTCCACAGGAATCACCTTGTCATCTGCCAGTGCCACAATCCACCGTACAGGACGGATGAAATGGGCTTCTTCATCAGCCCAGCGCATGCTTCTGGTGAAATTGAGGCCGGTAATCAGGGAAAGGAAAAGCTCCGGCAGTACGTCTTCCACTGCCTTGCCCTGGTTCACCACATGGGCCCAGGTATAGTCCCCTTCCTTCACCAGCTCTGAAGGATCGATATGCTGTCCTCTTGCAAATCCCTGGGCAGCGCGGGTGGGATTGCCGTTTTCATCAAAAGCGGCTTTGATGGACGGGCCCCTCTTCTTCACTTCTTCATCGGGCTGGCGGTCTGCTGCATCCTTCACCAGCACAGCCAGTCTTCTCGGTGTAGCGTAAATCTTGATTTCATTGAAGGAAATACGATTTTCTTCAAACTTTGCACGGGACAGTTCTTTCAGCTGTTCAACCACACCGGCCATAATGTTGGCAGGCATTTCTTCCGTTCCAATTTCTAAAAGAAGATTTTTACTCATTTTCCTTCACTTCCTTTCAGCATGGGGAATCCCAGTTCTTTTCTCTTCTTCAGCCAGGCTTTGGCACACATTCTGGCCAGGTTTCTCACCCGGGCAATGTATTCCGTTCTTTCGGACAGGGAAATGGCGCCTGCTGCGTCCAGAAGATTGAAAGAATGGGAGCATTTCAGTACATAATCATAGGCAGGAAGCACCATGCCTGCTTTCACTACCCGCTTTGCCTCCGCTTCGTACATATCAAAGAGCTTGAAGAGCATGTCGTGATCAGACAGTTCGTAGCTGTATACAGACTGTTCGTATTCATTTTCATGCCAGATATCGCCGTAGGTGACGCCGTCGGTCCATTCCAGGTCGTACACATTGTCCTTTTCCTGGATATACATGGCAATACGTTCCAGGCCGTAGGTGATTTCCACGGCCACCGGATGTTCATCAATGCCGCCGACCTGCTGGAAATAGGTGAACTGGGTGATTTCCATGCCGTCAAGCCATACTTCCCAGCCAATGCCCCAGGCGCCCAGGGTCGGGGACTCCCAGTTGTCTTCTACGAAACGGATATCATGTTCCTCCGGGTCAATGCCCAGTTCCTTCAAAGATTCCAAATAGGTTTCCTGGATATTATTGGGCGACGGTTTCATAATTACCTGGAACTGATGGTGCTGGTAAAGACGGTTCGGGTTTTCGCCATAGCGTCCGTCGTCAGGACGGCGGGATGGTTCCACATAAGCCACATTCCAGGGTTCCGGTCCGATAACCCGAAGGAACGTAGCAGGATTCATGGTGCCTGCGCCCTTTTCCGTGTCGTAAGCTTCGCCAAGGACGCAGCCCTCTTTCGACCAGAATTTCTGGAGTGCTAAAACAATCTGCTGAAATGTCATATGTCCTCCTAAAAACAATATAAAAATCCCTGTAACAAGTAAGTTACAGGGACGAGTTACAGGGATACCTGACCCGCGGTTCCACCCTCATTGGCCAATGGCCCGCCTTCATTCATAGCAGCCCTACTCTGTTCAGGCAGCAGCTCCGAAACGCCTTCCGCATCCTGCCGGACTCACACCCTCACCGGCTCGCTGACCATGCGTACTCCTTTTCATCATCACCGTAGTTATGCAAACATTCTAGCAAATATGAGGGGTGTTGTAAAGGGGTAAGTAGGAAAAGGTTCTTAGGGTTCAGCGAGGAAAGGTTGACGGGCTCTTCGGGCCCGAAGGTTGTAGCCTGCTGATGCAGGCAGGTTGTGTTCGCTGTCGCTCAGGGGGCGACAGCGGCTGCGCCGCTGAGGGTTGTGGTGGCGGCTCCGCCGCAAATAAAAAAGGCGGCTGACGTCGCAGGTTATGGCCGGAAGGTGTTATGTTTGCTGTTTGGGAAGGCTTGACCCTCGGTACACGGAGCACAACCTTTCTACACAACCTGCCTGCGCCAGCAGGCCACAACCCACGGCGAAGCCGTGCCCCTTTTAACAAATCTGTCTCCGCCAATAATTCCAGCCACCTTGTATCTTCTTCCCTCTCCTCTACTCCTGAATTTCCTTCCCCACATGGGGGCGAATCAGCTTTTTTCTGGCATAGTCCCAGAGGATTTCTGATCCTTCTGCGGTATGCTCATTCCGCTTCAGTATCTGGGAAAGATGGACGCCATGCTCCTTCCAGGCTCTGCCGCCGGTGTAGTCGTTCAGCATCATGGGCTGGATATTATCCATGGTATGGGCAAAGCGGGCTTCCGGCGTATCCGCCCTTTCAAATTCATCCCACAGGGCGCGAAGTTTCTTTCCCTCCTCCGGCAGCATGCCGAAGAGGCGGTCTGCGCTCTCTGCTTCCTTTGCATGCTGGGCCTCTTTGCTCACCCCTGCATAGGCGTAGGTGTCACCGGCATAGATTTCCACCAGGTCATGAATTAAAAGCATGGATACCGTCTTCAGCACATCAATTTCCTCATTGCTGTACCCGGAAAGCAGGAGGGTCATAACCGCCATATGCCACGCATGTTCCGCATCATCTTCCATACGCACCGCCCCGGTCACATAAGTCTGGCGGGTGATAAGCTTTTCCTTATCGATTTCACGGAAGAAATCAAAAAGCCGGTCCAGCTTTTCTTCCTCGTTTTTATCCATTACTCTTCACTCACTTTCCGATTTCTTCTATCCCAGATGAAAAAGATGACATATAAAAGGATGGAAATCGCAATCACAATGCCAAGACGCATGGGATTCTGGTGGATGGTCACCGTATCGTGGCCAATGAGGGCCTCAATGGCGGTGGCAGGAAACTTCCCGATAAAAGAGGCCAGCAGGTAATCCCGGAAACTCATCTTCGACAGGGCACCGAAGGCATTCAGCGCTGCCGCAGGGAAATAGGGAATCACCCGGGCTATGAGCATGACCCGGAAGCCATTCTTCCTGCTCTTTTCATCCCATTCCTGCAGTTTCCGATTCCCGGAAATCAATTTTTCCGCCGAATCCCGAAGGAAGGTGCGGAAAAAGATAAAGCTGATGCCGGCGCCCACGGTCTCCGCCACCCAGGCCAGAAGGATTCCCGGCACGATACCGAAAATCAATGTGCAGGCCGTGGAAAAAATCATGGCCGGCGGGAATCCCACCGCATTCATAATGGCAGTCAGCACAAAGGCAAATACCGCCGCCCCATCGCCAAAGGAATGGATATAGGCTGCAATTTCAAGGATTTCTCCCCGCTTCAGCAGCCCCCATATGGTGTAAAAAGCAGAGGGATCCGCCAGGTACAGACCGCCGAAAAGAATAATCACTGATAATAGAAGAGCCACCCTGGCCAGTCCCTGTTTATGCTGTTTCATATATGTCCTCCTGATAGGAAATATTATAGCATATGGGGGAAGGGAGGGTTCGAAAACGAAGGTTGTGACCTGCTGGCGCAGGCGGGTTGTGTAAAAAGGTTGTGAAGGAAAAGGTTCTTAAGATTGACCGGCCCTTGGCCGGAGGGTTCTTAAGTTTGACAGCGGCTGTGCCGCTGAGGGTTGTGGTGGCGCCCTACGGGCGCAATATAAAGTCAGCGTTACAGGGCTTGCTTTTGTGCCACTATGGCTCCCCGTCATTTCGAGCGGTGGTACAAGACGGTATGAATCCCATAGTTTCGTGGAGCCGGTGAAACGGAGCCCTCAAATCTCCCTGCAGAATGCTGCCTTGAAGCAGAAAGGAGCGCTTGGCGTAGACATGACAGCAGTTAGCTTTTAGCAGTTAGCAATTAGCTGTGAAGAAGCCTCTTGCGTTGCGTATCATTAGTCATGAACCGGCATTACGGTGAATTGGCCGCTAATGCGGCCACCCCCTATCCGGCTGCGCCGGACTCCCCCCTGTTCAGGGGGGAGAATAGGCCTCTCTATGTATTTCGTAGAGTCATGCGCAGTCAATGGACAGCCGACAGCCGATAGCCGATAGCTGATAGCTGATAGCTGATAGCCGATTTTATCATAAATGGCGTATAAAAACGGCGCCCCTTGGGAGGAGCGCCGTATCATCCATTTTACAAAATATCCAGATCCTCATACACCGGTTCTGCCACAAACTGTCCGGTGGTATCGATGAGTCCCCACTTGCCTTTGATTTTCACGCCGGCTCTGCCTTCGTGGAAGGGAGTCACATCGTCGGCTTCTTCTTTGAAGGTAATACGGTCTTTGCCTTCAGAATCAATAAATCTCCATCCATCCTTCGTCTTCACCGGGATAAGGCCTTCTCCTCCCTTAGCCACAGCGCGGAAGAGCGGTTCTGTGATGATGGTGCCTTCTCTGGAAATCAGGCCCCACGCATCTTTCACCTTGTATCCGTAGATTCCGTTTCCTATGAAATAGAAGGAATCGTAGGAGAAGGGTACCAGGGTGCTGCCGTCATCCATGGAAAGAATGCCCCATTTCTTGCTGTCATTCTGGGCCAGAAGTACATTGTCATCTTCGAAAGGCAGAAGGCCCATGTATATCGTATGGGCAATGAAGGTACCTTCCCTGTTCACCCAGCCATACTTTCCGTCATTGCGGATAAGGATGCCCTTTTCTCCCAGCTTGAACACCCGGTCATTGGCAGGGCTGGCAATCACTTTGCCGCTGCTGTTGATGTAGCCCCTCTTCACTTTGATGGTGGGCACCGTTTCATAATCATAATACCAGGGATCCCACACCGGGAAACCGATACCCCATCCCCAGGGGTGATGGTAGTGATGATGGTGATGATACCAGTGCCCCCAGCCCCAGCCGATACCGATGGTCACCGGGAAGCGGCGCATCACCGCCGTTTCTCCCACTTCCCCGGTACGGACTTCTGCCATACCGTTTTCAAAGGGATATAATTTGTCAAATTCCGCCATAAAAGCTATAGTGCCATCCGGTTTGGCATAGCCATTGCCATCGGTGGTCTTCACCCCTGCCAGACCTTCGGAAAAGGGGGTGAGCACTGCTTTGAACTGAGGCACCGCGGTCACATGGCCTTCACTGTCCATGAACCCCCAGAGCTTGCCTGCATCCTGCACAGCAGTCATATGCTCGCTGAATACGGGCACCACCGATTTATAGACAGGAGGCACCACCTCTTTCCCCTTCCCGTCGATAAAGCCCCAGTGGTTCTGATTATCCTCCACTGCCAGAAGGCCGTCGCTGTAGGAGGGTCCTGCATCCTTGTAATGAGGCGCCACCACTTCTTTCCCGTCCCGGTCAATGACACCCCAGCGGCCTTTGATTCTCACCGGCGCCAGATCGTCCTCAAAATAACGGGCTTCCTGGTACACCGGTGCGATTTCCTTTCCGTCAAGGGACAGATAACCATATTTTCCGCCTGCCTTCACAATGGCCATGTCATTTTGGAAATCGGACACCTGCTCATAAGTCTTATCGGAAATTTTCGTGCCGTCTTTCTTATAGAAGGAAATCCGCTTATCCTTCCCTTCCACCGCCAGAGCGCCTTCCTTCCAGACAGAACGGGTCTCATAGGAAACGGGGACCACCACTTTTCCGCTTCGGTTATAGAAGCCCCGAAGTTTCCCCTGCTCCACCTCCACCAGGTTGTCCCGGCCAGGTTCACTGTCCCTATCATCATCCTTCACATCGGGATCCGACAGACTGACGCCGATCTTATCATAGGAAACAGGAATCACCATCTTCCCGCTGCCGTCAATGGCCCCCCATTTCCCCTTCTCCTTCACTGCTGCCGTAAAAGGAACTACATCCCCCTTCGGCGCTTCGGGCCCTTCATTGGCATAGGAAGAAAAAGAAACACACAGAAGCCCCGCTGCCAGGGCAGTCATCATTTTTCTATAAACCATGGAAACCACCTCACCATGAAAAGTAACTGAAAGTCAATTTCTCCTTCTATTGTAGCACAGGGACGGAAGTTTCCTGCGTCGGCGATTCGCGATGCTTCACATTCATCCCATGCCGGGTGGGAAAACATTCGCGTATAGTTTCCTGTCGCTATGATTCGCATTCGTCCCATGCCGGATGGGAAACCTTTCGCAAACAGTTTCCTGTCGATATGATTCCCATTCGTCCCATGCCGGGTAGGAAACCATTCGCGTATAGTTTCCTGTCGCTATGCTTCCCATTCGTCCCACGTCGAATAGGAAACCATTCGCGTATAGTTTCCTGTCGATTTGCTTCACAATCATCCCATGCCGAGTAGGAAACCATTCGCAAACAGTTTCCTGTCGATTTGCTTCACATTCGCTCCATGCCGGGTGGGAAACCTTTCGCCTATAGTTTCCTGCCACTATGATTCCCATTCGTCCCATGCCGAGTAGGAAACCATTCGCAAACAGTTTCCTGTCGCCATGATTCCCATTCGTCCCACGCCGAATAGGAAACCTTTCGCCTATAGTTTCCTGCCACTATGATTCTCATTCATCCCACGCCGGACAGGAAACCTTTCGCGTATAGTTTCCTGCCGCGGTGACTCACATTCGTCCCGTGCCGAATCCCCCTTGCCCCTTTCCCTTTCATAGTCCATAATAAAGAAAATAATAAAAGGAGTACTGTCCTATGGAACATAACTATCTTTTTGACGGCGTGGCCGTCCTCATTATCTTCTGGTTTATCAAATCCTATTTCCTTGGCAGGGCATCCACGAAGGAAGAAAAATTTCTCTATAAAGAAGCGCCCCGCTGGCTTCTTTATTTCACCAGTGGACTGGTATGCCTCACCCTTCTTATGATGATTGCCGTGGACTTCGGACTGGCAGGAAATGCATCCCAAGAAAGCACCTTCCGCCTGACCGTGGTATCCCTCCTCCTCTGGCTGGCCATGGCACTCTATACGAAATGGAACTGGGGCGTCCACGTGAAGGACCGCACCCTGCGCGGCAAAAACAACAGGCAGATGTTCCTCCTTCTCCTCCTCATGGCCTTCCTGGCTTCGTCGCTGTAATCGGCTTCAGGGGTTTAGAGGGGAAGGTTGACGCCCGCTTTGCGGGCGAGGGTTGTGGAGGCGCCCTATGGGCGCAATATAAAGTCAGCGTTATGGGGCTTGGGCTTGCATTGTGCCACTATGGCTCCCCCGTCATTTCGAGCGGTAGTATAAGCCGGTATGATTCCATAGTTTTATGGAGCCAGTGAAAGGGAGCCGAGAAATCTCCCGGTAGAATGCTGCCTTGGGGCAGAAAGGAGCGCTTGGCGTAGAGGCAGCAACAGTTAGCTGTGAAAAAGCCTGTTGCGTTGAGTATCAATATGTATGAACCAACATTCTACTGAATTGGCCGCTTCCGCGGCCACCCCCTATCCGGCTGTGCCGGACTTCTCCACGGGAAAGCGTCTCACACGATTCTCAGGTCGCTACCGCTCCCCTA
>NZ_CALGPS010000088.1 GCF_937959425.1 uncultured Dialister sp. | reverse complement strand
CGATAAAATCGCTCTTTTTTGATTAGAAAATCACTAACTTGTAAACTCCTGCTAGCCAATCCTCCTTTTAAAGGGTCCATCAATGCGGAAAGTATCAACGATGATTTGAAGGCAGTCACCAATACAAAGAAAACAGAGCTCCTCTTCCTGGCTCTTTTCCTTCGCATGTTGAAAAAAGGGGGACGCTGCGCCTGCATTGTTCCCGATGGAGTCCTTTTCGGAAGCAGCAAGGCTCATAAGGCTATTCGCAAAGAACTGGTGGAGAATCATCAGCTTCGGGCCGTCATTTCCATGCCGTCAGGGGTGTTCAAACCCTATGCCGGCGTTTCCACGGCCATTCTTGTTTTCACAAAAACCGGTGCCGGCGGTACGGAAAAGGTCTGGTTCTACGATATGAAGGCAGACGGCTTCTCCCTGGATGATAAGAGAAATCCGGTGAAGGAAAACGATATCCCTGATATTATTGAAAGATTCCATCATATGGAAAAGGAAACGGAGAGAAAGCGGACAGAGCAGAGCTTCTTCGTGCCGAAACAGGAAATCGTGGATAATGACTATGATTTGTCCATTAACAAGTACAAGGAAATCGAGTATGTGCCGGTGAAGTATCCGCCTACCTCTGAAATCCTGAAAGAGCTGCGGGACTTGGAAAAAGAAATCGACCAGGGATTGGATGAATTGGAGAAGTTGTTATGAGCAGTATAAGAGAAATTGCAACGTTTATTTCAGATGGCGATTGGATTGAGTCTAACGATCAATCTAATTATGGAATACGTCTAGTTCAAACAGGAAATATTGGAAATGGGGAATATTTAGATAAACCCGATAAGGCGAAATATATTTCTGAAGAAACTTATAGCAGATTACATTGTACAGATGTTTATGAAGGGGACATTTTAATTTCACGCTTGCCAGACCCAATAGGAAGGTCATGCATAGTTCCTCAAGACATTGGAAGAGCTATAACGGCAGTAGATTGCACAATTCTAAGGGTTAATCATAATATTTATAATCCTCAGTTTTTTGTTTACTACACTCAAACTGATTTATATAAGTCAAGATTATCACACTATTTGACAGGAACTACCAGGAAACGAATAAGTCGGAAAAATCTTGAGAATATTGTTGTTCCTCAATATCCAAAAAAAGAGCAGGATATTATAGTTAAGAAACTTGACATGATAACAAATCTAATTTCTTTGCGTAAGCAGCAACTTGAAAATTTTGATATGCTTGTCAAATCCCGGTTTTTAGAGATGTTTGGGATGAGTGAGGGTATAGATAAACATTTGGAAGATGTAGCGGATATATGCTCTGGTATAACTAAAGGGCGAAAGGTTTTGGGTTTGGAGCTACGAGAAGTTCCTTATATGGCTGTTTCAAATGTGAAAATGGGGTACATTGATTTGTCTACCGTTAAGACAATAATGGCAACTGAAAGTGAAATTGAACAGTACAGGCTTTTTCCCAATGACATATTAATGACTGAAGGCGGGGATCCGGATAAGGTGGGACGAGGAGCTATCATAAGGAATCCTCCTAAAGACTGTATTCATCAAAATCATATATTCAGAGTTCGGTTACATAAAGACGTGTTACTACCTGAATTTTTTGAAGAATACCTTCAGGGGGACAGTGCAAGACGATATTTCCTTAAGGCAGCAAAGCAGACCACAGGAATAGCAAGCATTAATATGAAACAATTAAGAGCGCTACCTGTCAAAATTCCACCTATAAAAGTTCAAATTCAATATTCAGACTTTGTACACCAAGTCGACAAATCGAAATATCGCGGGAGGATTTTTCTCCGTTTATTGGAAGATGTGTCCCACATGTTGTAATATATAATCAGTGAATGATTCGATGGAAATTGATTATTTTGCGGGTGATTCAGTATGGGAAACTTTGATTTCTTACGTGAGAAAAAGGAGTATGAAGCGTTTGCTCCGGCGGCCATGGAGGCGGAGAGGGTCTATGCCACTTCTCCGGCCATGTGCGCCATTGGCTGCCGCAAAGCGCTGGAGCTGGCGGTGAAGTGGGTCTATGCGGCGGACAGGACCATGACGCTTCCTTTCAAGGATAATCTGCAGTCCCTGATTCATGAGCCCGATTTCCGCTATGCCATGGAATATGATACGTGGAAGAAGCTGCCGCTGATTGTGAAGCTGGGGAATCTGGCTGTGCATACGGCAAGAAACATCACTGCCGCTGACGCAGTGGTGTCGCTTCGCGGGCTTTTTGAGTTCATTGAATGGATTGACTACTGCTATGGCCGCGATTACCAGGAGCATTACTTTAAAGAATCTCTCATCCCTCAAAGCAAGGTCACGCTGGATGAGAAGAGAATCAAGGAGCAGGCAGGCCTGCTCAAGGAAAAGGAAGAGGAAAACAAGAAGCTCTATGACCAGGTGCGTGCGCTGTCGGAAAAGCTGACTGCCGAGAAGGAGAAGAATAAGGAAGAGCGTCATTTCAATCCGGAAGCCATTTCTGAATTTAAGACCCGTAAGATTTATATTGATGTGGACATGAAGATGGAGGGGTGGATTTTTGACGGCCCTTCCCAGAATGTGCTGGAAGAATATGAAGTGGACGGTATGGCCGGCGTACCCGGGCAGAAGGGGTATGTGGATTATGTCCTCTTTGGCAGGAACGGCCTTCCGCTGGCAGTGGTGGAAGCCAAGAAGACAAGCCGGGACCCCAATGTGGGACGGAAGCAGGCGGTGCTGTATGCGGACTGTCTGGAAAAGAAATTTGGCCGCCGCCCCATGATTTTCAATACCAATGGTTTTGAGACCTATTTCTGGGATGATAAGACAGGCCCCCAGCGGCGGGTAAGCGGTATTTTCAGCAGGGATGATCTGGAAAGACTGATGGATAGGAGGATGGACAGTCATCCTGCATTGACGTCCATTCCTATTTCCGATGATATTACGAACCGTGTGTACCAGAAGGAGGCCATCCGGGCTGTGTGCGCCCATATAGAGGAGGGGGGACGGAAGAATCTCCTGGTCATGGCTACAGGGACCGGTAAGACCCGCACGGCGGCCAGCCTGGTGGATGTGCTGTCCAAGGGAGGATATATTACCAATGTACTTTTTCTGGCGGACCGCACAGCGCTGGTGAAGCAGGCAAAGGATGCTTTTAAGGAGTATCTTCCCCGGATGTCTCTCTGCAATCTGTGCAGCAATAAGGATGATAAGAATGCACGGATTGTTTTCTCCACCTATCCGACCATCTTGAATTCCATAGATGATACGAAGCGGGATGATGGGAATCGGCTTTTTACACCGGCCCATTTCGACTTGATTATCATCGATGAAAGCCATCGGAGTATTTTCAAAAAATATAAAGCGATTTTTGACTATTTTGATGCCATACTGGTAGGACTGACTGCTACGCCGAAAACCGATGTGGATCGGAATACCTATGATTTCTTTGACATGCAGCAGGGAATCCCTACTTATGCCTATGATTATGACCAGGCAATTCATGAAAAATATCTAGTGCCCTATTATAACTATGAGGTGAAAACGAAGTTTCTGGAAGAGGGTATTACCTATGATGACCTTTCAGAAGAGGATAAGAAACGGTATGAGGATGATTTCACCGAGGATGACGGGTCTATGCCCGATTATATCCCTTCGCCGAAAATGGATAAATTTGTGTTTAACGCCAATACGGTGGATCATGTGCTTCAGGACCTGATGGAACGGGGCATTAAGACAAAGGGCGGAGAACGGCTTGGGAAAACCATTATTTTTGCTGAAAATAAAAAGCATGCAGAATTTATTATCCAGCGGTTTAATGCACTTTACCCTAAATATAAGGGTACCTTTGCCCAGCGGGTAGTCTGTGGAGACAGCTATGTGGAAACGGTGATTGATGATTTCAAAAATCCGGAAAAGGATCCGGTCATTGCTGTTTCGGTGGATATGCTGGATACGGGCATAGATGTGCCGGAGTGCCTGAATCTGGTTTTCTTCAAAAAGGTGCGTTCAAAGACAAAGTTCTGGCAGATGATAGGCCGGGGCACAAGGCTCTGTCCTGATTTGGAATGCGTGGATATGAGAAATGGGGAGTACAGGGGCAAGAAGTATTTCCTGATTTTTGATTACTGCGGCAACTTTGAGTATTTCCGCCAGCATGTGAATTTTATCGGTGACGGAGAAACCAGGACTCTTGCGGAGAATATTTTCATCAAGAGAATCCGTCTGGCCAAGGATCTGCAGCAGGCAGCTTATGCGGATGAGAAGTACCAGACCTGGCGCAGTTCACTGGTGGAAACCTGTCATAAACAGGTGGTGGATTTGAATCCGGCCCTTTTTTCGGTTAAGCTGCACCTTCGGTATGTGGAAAAATTTAAAAACAAGGAGATGTTCCAGGCACTCAGTGAAAGTGACTGCGGTGAGCTGAACAGGGAAATCGCACCGCTTGTTTTTGACATGGAAAAAGATGAATCGGCCAAACGCTTCGATAATCTTATGTATGGCCTCATGCTGGCCCATATAGAAGGGCTGGGCTCCTTTAAAAAAGCAAAGAAGCAGCTTTTGGAAACAGCAGGACAGCTGGAGAAAAAGGTGAGCATTGATGCAGTAAGAAAGAAACTGCCGCTGATTAAACAGGTGGAGTCGACTGCTTTCTGGATAGGTACAGATATGCTTGACTTTGAGAAGGTAAGGGTAGAGCTGAGAAATCTTATCCAGTTTATCCAGTTCAAACATGAACCGGTGGTGGAAACCGGCTTGAAAGATGCCATCATTTCTGAAAAGGAAGGCGATACGCTGGAGCCGGAAACCTTTGAGAGTTACAAAGAAAAGGTGAATCATTATTTCCTGCAGCATATGGATGATGTTCCGGCGGTGAGGAAACTGGTGCATAATGAGCCGTTAACGGCCAAGGACTACAAGGATCTGGAGAAAATCTTTACCAGTGAATTGGGGTCCAAAGAGGACTATCAGTATTATTTCCGTGATCAGCCCTTTGGACTTACGGTCCGCCGCATTGCCAAAATGGATAAAAGGGCGGCGGAAAAGGCGTTTTCACAGTTTATTAACGATAATGCTCTGAATGATAAGCAGATTGCCTTTATTCGGAATGTAATCAATTACATATCCGTGAATGGCTATATGGACAGCCCGATGACGATCTTTAATGCGCCCTTTGACAAGCCCTATGATGCCATGTCTATTTTCGACACGCCAAAATTGAGTGATCTTATACATATCATCAATACAATCAGGGATAATGCCGTCCGATATGAATAATCGGTTTTCCGAATTTTGGAGAGTTTTTTCAGGGAGGAAAAACTTATGAAGATGAAGAAAATCTTATTGCTGACAGCTGCTGCTTTGTGTGCAGGTACCTTTGCCATGGCCCGTGTGCCTGATGATGAAGGCGCCTTGGGAGGCATTGTGCCGGGAATGACTAAGGAAGAGGTCATTGCGATCTATGGTGATCCCAAAGAAGGAAAAGTGACATCGGCAGCTGCCTGGGGACGAGGAGCAGAAGCGCAGATAATCGGCTATGGGAAATCTGTGACCATGAACTGCGTCAGAGACCCCGGCCGTCCATTCCGCGTGACCATGATTCATATCACGGCCAATAATGGGTTCTCCACGCCCAGCGGCATCCATGTGGGATCTACCAGAAGCGAGGTGATTGGTACCTATGGGAAGCCGGATATTCATTACGGTGATGCACTCTACTATAAAACAGATAGCGGCGTGAATCTTGTATTTCATATGAGAAACGGCAGGGTGGCTTCCATCAATCTTGGCTGGGATGCATGATCAATAAGGAGAAGAATGTTCTATTTGGATAAATATTAAAAAAGAGCCTCTCTTTTGAGGGGCTTTTTAGGTAGTAGCGGAAGAGTCAATAGAGGCGGTTAGTCCTATTTCATCGAAGGAGGCAGTAAAAATGATAGTAGACAGGGCACGGGCCATGATGGCTGCAGGAAAAGTGATTCCGGAGCTGGAGGTGCGGGGCGCTTTTTCCGGGGAGTGGAGGGATCTGCCGCTGCGGCGGATTTCTTTCCATTTCTTCACGGAAAGGCGGGAGGAGGCTCTCAGTTACGGCGCGTTCTGCATGAAATGCGGACGGGCGCCGGTGGTCAGGGGGGTTCTTGATTTCTATCCCTGGCATCTTCTGGGCCTTACGGCTTTTTTCTATACAGCGGAGAAAGAGGGCGGCGCAGGGCTCTGGTTTTATGATATCGGCTTCCGGTGCGATATGGTCTATCTGGAACCGGTACCGGACACGGAATTGATGGTGCTGACGGTGCGTAAGAACAGGAAAGATGATAATCCTGATGAGGATGTGTGCCCGGTGAAGTTCCGGTGTCTGGTGGAGAGGGAAAGGTTTTTTCATGATTTCCGGAAGGCTCTTTCTCAAAAGGTAAGTGATCCGTCTCTGCAAAAATGGATGGTCCCGCGGGTGAACCGGGCTTTCGCCATGGGGCTTTGCAGGGAGGAGAAGCTGGACCGGGTAAGGAAGGCGGAAGAAAAGGTGGCCGGCAGGGAACCCCATGAGAAGGATTTCGGGAAAATAGAGTGGTATGAGGTTAAGATAAAGCGTGAGGAGATGGAGTATCTGGCGGCGGAACTCCGGGAGGTGAATATGATCCGGCAGGATCCCTGGGTGATGGGTGAGCCTCTGCCGGAGAGGAAGCTGGAGGAGTTTGTGAGATAGG
>NZ_CALGPS010000087.1 GCF_937959425.1 uncultured Dialister sp. | reverse complement strand
GGACTGGGGATTGGGGCTAGAGGCTCGGGGCTAGAGGCTCGGGAAAAGAGCGTCAGGAGCCAGAAGCCGGGAGCCGGGAGCCGAAAGCCGACAGCCGATAGCGGACAGCGGATCACTCATACATTTTCTTATAGTAATTCTGATACTCTCCGCTTACGATTTCCTGCCACCAGGGCTTATTGTCCAGGTACCACCGAATCGTCTTCTTGATACCATCAGCAAATTTCGTCTCCGGCAGCCAGCCCAGTTCTTGATGAATCTTTGCGGGGTCGATGGCATATCTGCGGTCGTGGCCTTTTCTATCCTTTACATAGGTAATAAGGCTCTCCGGCTTGCCCAGTTCTTTAAGGATGAGCTTTACGATATCGATATTCGCCATTTCGTTATGGCCGCCGATGTTGTAGGTTTCTCCCACGGTGCCCTTATGGATGATGAGGTCTATGGCCTTGCAGTGGTCCTCCACATAGAGCCAGTCCCTTACGTTTTTCCCATCTCCATACACCGGAAGGGGCTTATCTTCCAGGGCATTCATCATCATGAGAGGTATCAGTTTTTCCGGGAACTGGTATGGTCCGTAGTTATTGCTGCAGCGGGAAATGGTCGCCGGCAGGCCATAGGTACGATGGTATGCGCCCACCAGAAGATCCGCTCCTGCCTTGGAGCTGCTGTAGGGAGAGCTGGTATGAAGGGGCGTCTTTTCCGTAAAGAAAAGGTCCGGCCTGTCCAAGGGCAGGTCTCCATAGACTTCATCAGTAGATACCTGATGATACCGGCCGATGCCATACTTCCTGCAGGCATCCATAAGGACAGAAGTGCCGATAATATTCGTCTCCAGGAAAATCTCCGGATTCAGAATGGACCGGTCCACATGGGATTCTGCCGCAAAATTCACCACCACATCCGGATGCTCCTCTTCAAAGAGGCCATATACTGCATCCCTGTCGCAGATATCCATCTTCACAAATCGGAAATTCGGCTTATCCATGACCGGTGCCAGGGTAGACAGATTTCCCGCATAGGTCAGCTTGTCCAGGCAGATGATACGATAGTCCGGATACTTCTTCATCATGTAAAATATAAAATTAGAACCAATAAATCCGGCGCCGCCGGTGATTATGAGTGTCATTGTCGTGTTTTCCTTTCTACCCATGCGGTATGAGGTACAGCTATCCGCTGTCCGCTTACCGCTTTCCGATTTTTGC
>NZ_CALGPS010000086.1 GCF_937959425.1 uncultured Dialister sp. | reverse complement strand
CTATGGGCCAACTTCGACTGACTTGCACATTCTCTGCAGAATGTGCACAGCGCGATGGAAAAGAGGCCCCCCTTTGGTGCTGACGCACCACCTTCGCCCCGGTGGGAAGCGTGTCACTGGATTTTCGGGTCGCTGTGCTTCCCTACAAATCCAGTTCCCTTGCCACCCCGCAGGCGGGGGGACAATCAAATTGGGAAGGGAACCCTCTGAACCCCGGGCCACAAAGCAGCCATATAAAATCTGCGGCGCCAGCCGCCACCACAACCTTCGGGCCTGAAGGGCCCGTCAAACCTAAGAACCCGACCGCCCAGCGGGCCGGTCAAACTTGAGAACCTTTTAGATAGATGCGAGGTGCATAGTATGTTTGAAAAATTCAAGGAGCATAAAAAAGCCTCTGTCCTCATAGCCGTCTTTCTTGTACTGGCCGTGGGCTTTGGGGGCTATGAGTACAGGAGCCATAAGGCGGCGGAGGAATCTGCCCGGCAGCTGGTGCTCTATGGCAATGTGGACCTTCGGGAGGTGTCACTGGCCTTTAAGAACAGTGATCGTATTTCCGATATCTTTGTGGAGGAAGGAGACCCTGTTACGAAGGGGCAGGTGCTGGCGAAGCTGGATACGGCGGACCTGGAGCACCGCATGGATATTACCCGTTCCCAGATCGATGCCCAGCAGGCGGTGGTGGATAAGCTCCACAACGGCACCAGGGCGGAGGATTTACGTAGCGCCGAGGCGAAGGTGAAGGAAGCCAGGGCGGAAAAAGATTTTCTGGCCTCCGATTACCAGAGAAAAGAGGATGCTTTTAATGCGTCCGGCGGAAGGTCTGTGAGCCGTCAGGTGCTGGAAGATGCCAGGACAAAGCTTCATGTGGCGGAAGCAAAGGTGAACGAAGCAGAAGAAGCGCAGAATCTGGCTGTAGCAGGTCCCCGGAGCGAAGATGTGGCTGCGGGAGAAGCCCAGCTGGATGCACTGCAGAATACGCTGAAGCAGGAGGAGTATACCCTGTCCCAGTCGGAACTCATTGCGCCCCAGGACGGCGTCATCCGTTCCCGTCTCATGGAAGTGGGGGACATGGCGTCTCCCCAGAAGCCGGTGTTCCGTATTTCCCTGAACACGAAGAAATGGGTGCGGGTGTATGTGAAGGAAGGAGACCTTGGCAAAATCCATGAAGGCATGGATGCAGAGGTGTATACGGACAGCGATGCCAAAAATCCGGTGAAGGGGCAGATCGGCTATATTTCTTCCACCGCTGAATTTACGCCGAAAAATGTGGAAACTTCAGAACTTCGCACGGCTCTTCTCTATGAGGTGAGGGTATATGTGACGGACCCGGAAAATAAACTTCGCATGGGCATGCCGGCTACGGTAAAAATCGGACTGTAAAGGGTGATGACATTGGATGAATGGGTAATCAGGGCCGGTGATTTGTACAAGGCCTTTGAAATCAGGAAGGGACAGCTGCTTCCTGCCCTGGACCATCTGTCCCTCTCTGTAAAAAAGGGGGAGCTTACGGCAGTCATCGGTCCCGACGGCGCCGGAAAGACCACCCTCATGCGGCTCATTGCAGGCCTCATGGTGCCTACCTCCGGCAGCCTGTCCGTACTGGGCCTTGACAGCGTAAAGGATGCGCAGGAAATCCAGAGCCGCATTTCCTATATGCCCCAGAAGTTCGGCCTCTATGAGGATTTGACGGTTTCGGAAAATATGAATCTTTACGCAGATCTTCACGGTGTGCCGAAGGAAAAGCGGCCGGCCCGTTTCCAAAAGATACTGGAAATGATGGGACTGGAGCGGTTCACCGGACGATTTGCCGGAAAGCTTTCCGGCGGCATGAAGCAGAAGCTGGGACTTGCCTGTACCCTGGTGCGGTCTCCGGACCTGCTCTTACTGGATGAACCGACGGTGGGAGTGGACCCCCTTTCCAGAAAGGAGCTTTGGGAAATCCTGAAGGAGTTTGTGAAAGAAGAGCATCTTTCCATCTTTGTCAGTACCGCCTACATGAATGAGGCGGAAATGTGCCGTCATGTGTTCGTGCTGAACCAGGGCCATATCCTGGCGGACGGCACGCCGGAAGATTTAAGGCATTTAGGTGAGGGCCGCACTTACCGGGTCATGCCGAAGAAGGGGACGCCCACCCGGATTCTGCAGGCCCATCTTCTTGACGATGATGAACATGTGGTGGATGCGGTGCCCCGGGGCGGCGACGTCCATTTCATCACCCGTGAAAAGGGCATGAAGATTCCTTATCTGGAAAAGAAGGGGCTGCAGGCGGTGGAGGATACGCCCCGCCTGGAGGATGGATTCATGATTCTTCTCAGGAAGGCGGAGTCCTCCGTGCTGAAGGCTTCGCCGGAAAGTGAAAGGGCGCTGGAAGAAGGCGGGCGGCCGTCTGATGAAGTGAATATCGAAGTCAGGAATCTGGTGAAGAAGTTCGGAGATTTCACGGCGGTGGCCAATACGTCCTTTAAGGTGCACAAGGGGGAAATCTTCGGTCTTCTGGGCCCCAACGGCGCAGGAAAGACTACCACCTTCAAAATGCTCTGCGGTTTACTTCCGGAAACAAGCGGGTTTCTTTCCGTGGCCGGGGTGGACCTTCGAAAGGCCAGAACCAGGGCCCGTGCCAATATCGGCTATGTGGCCCAGAAGTTTTCCCTCTACAGCCATATGACGGTCAGGGAAAATCTCAATTTCTTCGGCGGCATTTACGGCCTTGCGCCGAACCGGAAGAAAAAGCGGATAGAAGAAGTGGTGAAGGAATTTTATCTGGAGGACCGGCTGGATATGAAGGCAGGAGACCTGCCCGGCGGCTACAAGCAGCGCCTGTCCATGGCCTGCGCCCTCATTCATGAGCCGAAGATTCTTTTTCTCGATGAACCTACCTCCGGCATCGATCCTCTGGCAAGACGCAATTTCTGGCGCCAGATTACGACCTTGGCAGCCAAAGGCACCACCATCATCATTACCACCCATTTCATGGAGGAAGCGGAATACTGCGACCGTTTCATGATACAGGACAACGGGCAGCTTCTGGCCATCGGCAGTCCTTCGGAAATCAGGCAGAAGCTCCATGCACCTCGGGCGGATATGGATGATATCTTTATTAAAATAGTGAATGAAGCAAGGAAGAAAGGAGAGAAAAATCCATGGAAGGATTCTGCCGGCGCATGAAGGCGCTG
This sequence comes from uncultured Dialister sp., assembly GCF_937959425.1. Taxonomy (GTDB): domain Bacteria; phylum Bacillota; class Negativicutes; order Veillonellales; family Dialisteraceae; genus Dialister. The sequence goes on along the minus strand of NZ_CALGPS010000086.1, from coordinate 3,551 downwards.
ATTTACAAAGAATTTCTTCAGCTGGGAAGGGATTCCAGTTCCCTCCTGCTGGGTATCGTTCTCCCCATTATCCTCATCCTTATCATCGGCTACGGCATTTCCCTGGATGTGAAGAACGTGCCCTGCGCCGTGGTGCTGGAAGATGCGTCCCCCAAGGCCCAGGATGCGGTGAGCTTCCTTAACGGCTCCGATTACTTTTCACCTACCTATGTGACAAGCATGACGGAGGCGGAAAAAAAGCTGCTGGACAGGGATGTAAATGTGATTATCCACATTCCTCCCGATTTCACCACTTCCCTCTATGAAGGACGGGCCAGGGTGCAGGTTATCATGGACGGTGTAGAAACGGCCACAGCCATGAGCACCTCCTCCTATGTGGAAAGCTCTCTTTCCGCCTGGATGGCAAAGGAAGGTTTTACCGGCGGCGGGATCCATATGGTATCCCGCATGTGGTTTAATGATGCCAATTCCAGCACCTGGTTCTTCATTCCCGGTCTCATTATGCTTATCATGACCATCGTAGGCGTCATGCTGACTTCCGTGGTCATGGCCAGGGAATGGGAGAGGGGTACCTTCGAGTCCCTTTTTGTGACGCCCGTAAAGCCCATGGAGCTGGTGCTGGCTAAAATGGTGCCCTATTTCTGCGTAGCCCTTCTGGGCATGGCCATCTGTCTTGTGCTTTCCCGCTTCCTCTTTGAAGTGCCTATGGAAGGCTCTCTCATCGCTCTTCTCCTGATATCCATGATGTACCTCCTGGTGGCACTTGGCATTGGCCTTGTTATTTCCGCTGTTACGAAAAGGCAGTTCCTGGCCTGCCAGTTTTCCCTGCTTATCAGCTTCCTGCCCTGTCTGGTGCTGTCAGGCTTCATCTTTGACCTTCGCTCCACGCCGGCCTTCGTGCAGGCGGTGGGGGATGTGCTTCCTTTTTCCCACTACCTTATTTCCATCAGGACCCTTTTCCTTTCCGGCACGGACGCCGGACTTCTCCTGAAGGAGGGGGGACTGCTGCTTCTTTACGCCCTGTTTTTTGTAAGCGCCGCTTTCGGCATGACGAAGAAGAAGGTGGAATGATGGATGAAATCAAACTATTCCTGCAGCAACTCCAGGTAATCTGCGAGAAGGAAATCATGGCGGTGTGGAAGGACCCGGCCACCCGCCGCATCGTGGTGATTCCGGTCATCATCCTTGGTTTTCTCTTCGGCTATGCGGCCAATTACAATCTGGAAGATGCGCCCTATGTGGCGGTGGATGAAAGCAGAAGCTATGCTTCTTCCGCTCTCCTTGCCCGCTTTGATGGCACCGGCCTTTTCCACCGGGCAGCCACCCTCCAGAGTCCCTCGGAAATGGGGGAGTACATCACCCGGGGAGATGCGGTGATGGCGGTGGTGATTCCTGCGGATTTTGAAAGGAAACTCTATACCGGCGAAAAAGCGGATATCCAGGTGATTACGGACGGCAGAAATACCATGACCGCAGGCCTTGCTGCCTCCTATGCCGCCCATATTGTGAACCGGTTTAACATGGACATGGCAGGACGGGAAAGCCCGGTTTCCATAGAAAGCAGAACCTGGTTCAACCCAAACATGATTACCCGATGGTTCTTCCTTCCCGGCATTATCGGCCTTCTGAGTTTTGCCCAGGTATTTCTCCTTTCCGGCCTTTCCGTGGCCAGAGAAAGAGAGGAAGGTACCTTTGAACAGCTGCTGGTGGCTCCTGTGTCTCCGGCGGTGATTCTTATCGGCAAGGCGGTGCCGCCTATGATTATCGGATTTATCCAGTGCACCATCCTGCTCTGCATCAGCTACTTCTGGTTCCAGGTGCCCTTTGCAGGCTCACTCATCACCTTTTATACAGCCCTTTTCTTTTATCTTCTGAGTTCCACCGGCTGCGGTCTCATAGTATCTTCCATTTCAAAAAATATGCAGCAGGTGCTGGTGTATGTCATCGTGTTCATGATCCCCATGGCCCTCCTCTCCGGTATCATTACGCCGGTACGGAATATGCCGGAATTCCTCCAGATCATTACCTACGCAGACCCCCTGCGTTTTGCACTGGAACTCATACGGCGCATTTATCTGGAAGGGCTCACGTTTAGCCAGCTGGCCTGGAACTTTGTGCCCCTGGCCGCTATTTCACTGGTGACACTTACCATAGCGGGATACCTGTTCCGCCATCATATGAATTGAAGGTGAATCTATGAAATCCATCAAAAAAAATACAAGAGAAGACGGGGAAGAAACGAAAGCAAAGCTCATAGAGTGCGCCGGCCGCCTCATTGCGGAGCAGGGCTTTGACCGCACCACCAGCAAGGACATCTGCCGCATGGCAGGGACAAACCTGGCCGCCGTGAACTACCACTTCGGCAGCCGGGAAGGCCTCTACAAAGCGGTGCTGGATGAAGTGTACCACTATATCATTTCTCCCAGGGAAATCGAAGTCATTGACCATGAAAACATACCACCCAGGGACAAGCTCATGAAACTTCTGGACCTCTATATCAAAGAAGCCCTCTTTTCCGAAAGCTGGCAGGTGAGGGTCAGCATTCGGGAACTGATTAATCCCTCCCCCGTATTTTCCCGCTTTGTTGAAAGCTATATAGGAAGAAAACTGACGCCGGTGCTGCACATGCTTTCCGCCTACCTGAACATTCCCGAAGATGATCCAAGAGTTCCCCAGGCCTTCCTGGCCGCCCTCTCCCCGGTTCTCATCTTTCTCCTCTCCGGCCATGGGCAGATGGGTCTTGTCATGTACGGCCTTGCCGGAAGAGAAAAGGAAGGAAAAGTGGAAGAAGCGGACATGCTGAAAGAATTCGTCTTCGCCGGACTGGACCGGCTGAAGGAAAAGTGGGGCGGGAAGAGATTTGAGAATTGAGGTTTGAGGAGGTGGAGACCGACAGACGGTCAGACGTCGGACTCCCTTCCTGCCGGACAGGTCATTCTGAACGAAGTGAAGAATCTCGGTACAAGCAGCAAGTGACGGATTGATTATAAATACTAGGGAAGCACTGATTAATTCATAGAGTCTGCTTTTATAAGAATTTTTATGCACTGCTTCGTCATAGGACTCCTTAAATAGCTAGTCGGCAGGAAGAAAACAGAACAGGAAGAAGCATAACATAGGCAATTTCCCGCCGTTTGGTATTTACCGGCAATGTGACACTATCTATATGTACCGAGATCCTTCGCTGCCGCTAGGATGACAGCGGGCGGCGGGAAAGAATGTGATTTGCGGGCTGTGAAAAAATGTAAATCATTTTTTCACGGCCCATATTTTATATCAGCTGCCGCAGGCAGCATGCCTTTGGCAATCCCCCCTCGCCACTGCGTGGCCCTCTCCCGCCCCGGTGGGAAGCGTGTCACTGGATTCTCAGTCGTCTATCGACTCCCTGCGAATCCAGTTCCCTTGCCACCTGACAAGCAGGGGGGCGCAAGAGAGTATATAGGCGCTCGCCACACACCCCTGGACAGGGGGGCAAGGTATGTAGTGGCGCGGTTCCTTTTCCCCATAAACTTGCCCACCCCCGCACTCGGGGGTGGGGGGACCACGTCAGT
>NZ_CALGPS010000085.1 GCF_937959425.1 uncultured Dialister sp. | reverse complement strand
CTGATATCAAAAAGGGGCTGTGAAAAAATGATTTACATTTTTTCACAGCCCCTTTTATCATTATTTCTTTTCCATCTGTATATAGCTTTCATCCCGCTTGAAGGGCTTGGTCATATCCATCTGGAATTTTGGTTTCCTGCCTTCCGCCGTGATTTCCACCTGTTTGATGTTGGGAAATTCGGTGAGGGTATCCACGGTCATGGCAATGAAGAGGGATTCACCGGTGGAGCCTTTGATGTCATTCAGCTCTTTGCTGAAATTCACGTAGGCAGTGCCTTCCTTGATGGAAATATTTTTTAATGTAAGTCCCGCAGGGAGAAGGGGATATTTGGAATTCCGGTCTGTGCGGATCATTTCTTCCAGTGCTGTTTTGGCTGTGCGGCTGCCTGCTTTTACTTTCTTTGTGACAGGAATGATTTTCATGCCGTCATCGGAAGCTTTGTAATAGAGGAGGGTGGATTCCTTTTCTGCAGGAAGAACGGCCTGGGAGGAGGCTGCTTTGGGGGAAAGGCTTTGGGATGCCTGTTTTCCGCTGTCCGGTGCACAGCCTGCCAGGGCGGCGGTGAGGACGGAGGCGGCCAGAAGGGAAAGAATCGTTTTTTTATTCATCAGGGTGCCTCCTTAGGAAATGGCGGAGAAATAGTTGACCAGTCCGTTGAAGAGGCTCTGGGCAATGCCCCGGGGGCCCCAGGTGGAGGTCAGCATTTTCACGCGGTGATCATTGGTGATGAATCCCATTTCCATAAGGACCGAGGGCATGGCAGTATGCACGTTCACGTAGAAATCATTGGATTTCACGCCCCTGTCGGGAATGGAGAGGGAGTTCATGGTGGCCTGGTGCATCATCTGGGCCAGCAGCAGGTCTTTGGAACTTTTGGCGTTGTAGTAGGCGGTGGTGCCGTCTACAGAGGAGTTGGAGAAGGAGTCGATGTGAATGGAAACGAAGGCGTCTGCATGGGCTTCATTGGCCACATCGCAGCGGGCCTGCAGTTCAGGATCTGCATCAGCCCAGGGGCCGTATACATCCTTATCAGTGTCTCTTGTCATCACCACTTTGGCGCCGGCGGAGGTCAGCATGTCCCGGAGGGGGAGGGCAATGGAAAGGGTAATGTTCTTTTCATATACATCTCTGCCGCCGATGTGGCCGATGGCACCTACATCTGTACCGCCGTGGCCGGGGTCAATGCAGATGACCTTGCCCTTTAGTACGCTTTTCGCATCGGAGGAAACGTTATATCTCTGTTTCTTGTAGGTGGAAGGAGTGGAGGATGCGGCGGAAGAGGCTTTTTTCGTATAGGTCTGTTTTGCACCGATAACGGGAATATCCACCACCAGACGGTGGGGCTTATTCATCTTGGCATCAGGGCGGAGGGCAAAGACGCGGATGTCGTCGATTTTCTGGGGTTTTGTGAGGGCCACATCCAGATAGGTGTCACCGTCCTTTTCGGAAAGGGTGGCGAAGTCGATGGCCCTTGGGTCCATGTCATACTGGGTGGCTACCTTGCCAAGGGAAGTATTTCTTAAAATGACCTCGAAATTTTTACCGGGATTGTCGATGGCCGCTTCCGCATGGACGGCTTTGCTCAGATCCATGGCAATGCGGACGAAGGGAGGATTGCCGTCATTGCGGGATGTCCAGCGGAGGGCCGTCACCTGGGCACCCTTTGCCAGGGAGGGGGAGGCGGAGGGAAGGAGAAGAAAAGCAATAAGGATTAAAAATAATTGAATGAATTTTTTTATCATTATACTGTCCTTTCTGAAATTTAAACTGCCATGGTATGAAACAGAGCAGGGAGGAGGTGATTTCCCGCCTGCCTTTATACATCAGGTAATCTATATTATAACACTACCGACAAAGAAGCCGCTCTTTTTTTTCAGAGGGCAGGGGAATTTCAGCAAAACGGATACTATGGATGGTTCAAAAAATATATACTGCATGACAAATTCTCATTTATGGTGATAAATTTCTACTTTTGATAGCAAAAGCCTGTAAATCGTAGTAAAATAATCTATATTGCCTAAATAGGCTTGCTTTGTGCTGCTGTAATCACTTTGCTTTTTGGAATTGATAAAGGGGAGTTTTACGTGAAATTATTATCAAATGGCTGGAAAAAAGCTGCCGCCGCTGCTGCTGCGGTCATGCTTCTTTCTTCTTCCATGTTTGCTTTATCCGGATGTGCACCGGGGCAGGCGAAGAGCGGAGCTGCATCTTCTGTTTCCACTGCTGTCTCTGATTCCCAGCTGAAGCCGGGAACAGCCTATGCAAAAAGGGATCCTTCCGTGCCCTACAGTGTGCCGGAGGGGGTTTCTGTCCTCATGTACCATATGATCGGCGATATTCCAAACAATGCCGCCGTTATGACGGAAGCCAACCTCCGTCTGCAGATGAATTATCTCCGTGACCACGGCTATCATCCCATTACCATGCAGGAACTGTATGACTACATTACCAAAGGGGGGCCGCTTCCGGAAAAACCGGTATGCATTACCTTTGATGACGGCTATCTTGACAGTTACACCATTGTGTATCCGCTCATGAAGGAATACGGTTTCCCCTGGACCCTCTTCCTCATTACCGATGATGTGGGCAAGCCCTACAACCGCATGACCTGGGATCAGCTGAAAGAAATGGCCGACAGCCATACGGTAACCATTGCCAACCACACCCTGTCCCATCCGAAACTCCATAATCTGGCTACGGCCAAGGAAAAGGAGAAGGAAATCGTGGAAGCCAATGAGGCGTTGAAGTACCATCTGGGCATTGATAATGCCTGGCTGGCCTATCCCTACGGGGACTATGATGACCAGGTGGTGGAAATCTGCAAAAAGGCAGGCATTAAGATGGCCGTAACCACCGATTCCGGCCGTGTCCATGTGGGAAGCTATCCCTATGAACTGAAGCGGGTATACGTAGGAAATGATATTTCCCTGGCCCGGTTCTCGGAAAGGCTGAATAAGGATAATTACACGCCGGTATAAGGAGAGAATGAATTTTTCTCCGTCGGACTCTTCATTTTTTAGGAGCAAGAATGAAACGTATATTTCACAGCTTTATTTTCAAATTCATTATCATCACACTGCTCTTCTTCATTGTTACATCGCCGGTGGTGGTTCTTTTCGGTCCCTTCGGCAACTTGAAGAGGGCTGTGGTAGGGGCCATCATGCGTTCCCGGCATCCCCAGTACATTACCTGGCTCTATTCCCAGGATGAGCTGAACCAGATTCTGGGCGTGGTGAAAACAACGGATACGCAGAAAATGTTTTCTTTCAAGCCAAGAACCGATTCAACCCTGAACCTGAAGAAGATTGAAACGTCCCGTTTCGTAGGCTATCTTCTGGAAATTCCCAACCCCACCAGGGTGGAAGTGGCGACTGCGGAAGATATTAACGAAAAGGGGGACACCACCAGCAACATTGCCAAGAAAAACAATGCGGTGGCAGCCATCAACGGCGGCGGTTTCTATGACCCCAACGGCACCGGCACTGGCCGTCTTCCCTACGGATTTATTCTCCACAAGGGCAAGTACCTTCTGGGACAGCAGGTGGATGATAAGGAAAAAGTAGATTTTGTAGGCATGACCAAGAGCGGCAACCTCATTGCCGGCAACTATAACAAGAAGGAACTTCGGGACCTGGGTGCCGTAGAAGGGCTGACCTTCGGACCGCCGCTTATCATCAACGGACAGAAAGTGATTAAAAGCGGTGATGGCGGCTGGGGCATTTCTCCCCGTTCCGCCATCGGACAGAAGAAGGATGGGACCATCCTCTTCCTTGTTATCGACGGAAGACAGCCGGGATACAGCATCGGCGCTACCCTTGTGGATTCCCAGAATATTCTTTATGAAAACGGCGCTTACATTGCAGCCAACCTGGACGGCGGTTCCTCCACTACCCTTTACTATAACGGCAAGGTAGTGAACAAACCGGCAGACCTTCTGGGCGAGCGTATGATTCCTACCGCATTTATTGTGAAATAAGGAGGACAGGGTGAATAAGAAATTTGTTCAGCTGGCAGTCTGCTTCGTCCTTGGTCTGGGCATCCAGGCAGGCGCCTATCTCTACATGGATCGTGTCCTCTTTGCGCCTCTTTCCAGCGGCGACTATGATATGTCCGACGTCAAGGACAAGATGGCGGAAGCAGCGGAAAAGGAAGGAAAGAAACTTTTCGCCAAGGTCAGTGTTAAAGGAAAAGCCTATTATTCCCACGACTACAAGTACATGGCCGATGTAACTGCTGACACGGTTACCATTTATAAGGCCGACGATCTGGGAAATCCGCAGAAGGTGGACCTGAAAAACCAGGGAATATCCTTCTTTGAATGGATGCCGGACAGAAACCTGGCCCTCATGGCCCTCTATCCGGCTCACTGGAAGGGCGGCCGCTGGGATGTAACCCTGGCCCGCTACAACCCCGACGGCACCACCCATGAGTCCGACGCTCCCATCCGGGACCTTCCCAGGAATTCTAAAATTGTGGATGTGGCTTACTCCACTGCCACCAATGCGGTGTATATGAAAATGGAAGTAGGAAAAGGCCTCTATCGTATTTACCGCACCGACGCAAACTACGATACCCGCCGTATCTACATCCAGACATCCCATATCGGGAAGATTGCGGTGTACTATGATAAGGACCGCCTCTTCTACGATGACAGCCAGAAGGGCATCCTCTATACATTCAACGGCGATGACAGCTCCTGGAGAGTCATCTCCCCGCCCGGCGCATTCCGCCTGGTTGGCGTGGACGAAGACAAGACCATTTATGCTGTCAAGGTGAATACCAAGGGCGAAGTGACAGCCTACTACACCGGTAAGCTGGGCGTAGGCTTCAAAGAAGTGAAAGCCCTGGATACGCCGGTGGAATTCAGCTCCGTAACCATGCATATGATTAAGGAAGCAGCCGCCCAGGCAGGAAATAAATAAAAAGATCTTTGAAAAAAGAAGCTGCAGAGAAATGCCCGTCATTTCTCTGCAGCTTCTTTTTTCAATTTCCCTTCTATTTCCTGTCCATGACTGTGAATTTCCCGCACATGGTCATCTTGAGCGGGCGAGGACGGAGGCAGTCCCTGTTTTCCTAAAAAACAGGGTGTCAGAATCCCTGCAAAATGGTATAATATTTCAGATATACATAGTATTTGCAAGCAGGAAGGGAGAGCGTGAATGGACGAGAAAGAAGAGGTCTACACCGCCGATGACCGGCTTATCGTAGCGCTGGATGTGGATTCTTTTGACAAGATGAAGGAACTGGTGGACGAGCTGGGGGATCTGGTTTCCTATTACAAGGTGGGCATGGAGCTGTACTACAGCGCAGGCAGCGAAACCATCCGCTATCTGAAGGAACATGGGAAAAAGGTATTCCTGGACCTGAAACTCCATGATATTCCCAATACCGTAGGCCACAGCGTGGCTTCCGTCACCAGACTGGGAGTGAACCTGATTACTGTCCATGCCGGCGGCGGCAGAGCCATGATGCAGGCCGCAGCCCGTTATGCAAAAATCACGGCAGATGAGCTGGGTGTAGAGCGTCCGAAGATTCTGGCGGTCACCGTACTCACCAGCTTTGACGACCAGGGCTGGCAGGAAGTGGGCGGCCATCTTCCTATCCAGGAGCATGTACTGGAACTGGCAGAACTGGCCAAAAATTCCGGCGTAGACGGCGTGGTAGCTTCCCCGCGGGAAGCATCTTCCATCCGCAAGATGGCAGGAGACGATTTCCTCATCGTCACTCCGGGCATCCGTCCTTCTTTTGCCCAGACCGATGACCAGAAACGTATTGCCACTCCGTCGGAAGCTTTCAAAGACGGCTCCTCTATGCTGGTCATTGGACGCCCCATTACCCAGGCCATTGATCCCTGTGCCGCAGCCCGTCTGATTTTAAAGGAAATAAAGGAGAATGCATGATGAACGAAAAAGAAGTTGAATCTTTACTGAAAGAAACAAAAGCCATTCTGGAAGGCCATTTCCTCCTCACCAGCGGCCTTCACAGCCCGCTGTATGTGGAAAAATTCAATGTACTCCAGCATCCGGAATATACGGAAAAGCTGTGTCAGGAATTTGCCAACCATTTCAAAGATATGGGCATTGAAACAGTTATCGGACCGGCTACCGGCGGCATTATCCTCTCCCAGGTCACTGCCCGCCTCCTGGGTGTCCGTTCCATCTTCACGGAAAGAGAAAACGGCAAAATGACCCTTCGCCGCGGTTTCAAAATTGCTCCCGGTGAAAAGGTGCTCATCGTAGAAGATATCGTTACCACCGGCGGCTCCATCAAAGAAGTGGTGGACGTAGTGAATAAGGCAAAAGGCGATATCGTAGGCATCGGCCTCTTCGTAGACCGTTCCGGCGGAAAGGCAGACTTCGGCGTTCCTAAGGAAAAGGTATATCCCCTTCTTCACCTCACCGTTCCTACCTACAAACCGGAAGAATGCCCCCTGTGCAAGGCGGGCATTCCCATTACGGAACGGGGCAGCCATCATCTGAAATAATGAAATTGTGAAATGCAAAAAGCTGTAAAGCCATTTGGACTTTACAGCTTTTTATTATGGGATTACGGGGGAGGGGGCGGGGAAGATAGTACGTAACGCCCTGCGCTCTCTTTGGGCGGAGGGGGCCACGCCACAATATTCTTGCGTCCCCTTTAAGGGAAGAGGGCCACGAAGTGGCGAAGGGGTGTACGAGACTGCAGGACGGAATGATTCTAAGTATGAACCCTGAAGTCCCGTGAAATTATATCTATTTCGGGGTTTGGACTCCCATCGCGTCAT
>NZ_CALGPS010000084.1 GCF_937959425.1 uncultured Dialister sp. | reverse complement strand
AAATGTCATGTTTATTAATAGGAATCTAATTTACACAAGGAATTTTACACCCTCCATTGCCCCTAAAGGGGAAACGACTCACTACATTTTGTGCGTCGCTGACGCTCCTGCAAAATGTGTTCGCTGTGCACCGCGAAGCGGCAATCCACAACCCTCGGGCCGCAGGCCCGTCGAACCTAAGAACCCTTGGCCCCGGGCCCATCAATCTTAAGAACCTTTTTCCTCAACCCTTCTACACAACCCGCCGCCGACAGGCGGTCCCAACCTGCGGCGTCAGCCGCCACCACAACCCTCAGCGGCCTTTGGCCGCTGTCAAACCTAAGAACCCGACCGCCCAAAGGGCCGGTCAAACTTAAGAACCTTCCCCTTTGAACTCGGGGCCGAAGGCCCTTATTTATACAATATCCCCAGCACCGTCCGCGCTTCTTCCACTGTCAGCTGGCCGGGGGCGCTGGCTTCTTTTCCGGCGGCGAAGGTGAGGGGGGCGCCGAGCCCGTTTCCTGCCACCCTGGTGAGGACGCCCAGGGGGCCCATGCCGATGGTAATGACGGGGGTGTCAGGGAAGAGGCGGTTTACCCTGGCGGCGGCGTTGATGAGGGCGGCGGCGTCCAGGGGGGTCTGTGGCATGACGGCTATTTTCAGGATGTCGGGACGGAAGGATTTCATATTTTCCAGCGTGTCCACGATTTCCATTTCCGAAAGGGCCCTCTTGAATTTATGGTAGCTCATGAGGGTGGGAATCTGCCGGGCCCTGGCCCGGGCCATGAGGATTTTGGTGTCCATGATTTCATGGCCGTATTCGATGTCGATGATATCCGCCCAGCGGGAGGCGAGGATGAGGGAAATGAGCTGCACATAGTCGCCGCCGGGGGTTTTGTGGACGCCGCCCTGGCTCTTGGTGCGAAGGGTGGTGAGGAGGGGCGTGTCTTCAAAGTGGGAGCGGATGATGTGGTATGCTTTGTCCAGGTCGGTTACGGCGTTGAAATCCTCCTTGTTCAGAAGGTAGTCCACCCGCCATTCCAGCATGTCTGGGGAAAGCTCCTTCAGGGAGGCGCATTCCTTCTCCAGGTCTTCAAAGGAAGCGGAAACGAGGGGGACGCAGATTTTGGGCCTGCCTTCCCCGAGGATCATATGTCTGATTTGCATCATGGTTTTCTCCTTTCAGGAAATCTGCCAGCCCCTGCCGGCATGGTTCAGTACTTCGCAGCCTTCTTCCGTCACCAGCACCAGATCTTCGATGCGGACGCCGAATCGGCCTTCCAGATAGACGCCGGGTTCGATGGAAAAAATCATGCCAGGTTTGGCCACGAGGGGGGATGAGGAGCTCACCTCTCCCTCCTCATGCTCTTTAAGGCCTATGAAATGGCCCAGACGGTGGGTGAAGAAGGACCCGTATCCTCCTTTGGCAATGTATTCCCTGGCTGCCCGGTCCAGGTCAGCCAGCGGGATTCCCGGCCGCACCAGGGATTCCGCCAGCTCTCCCGCCTCCCGTACCAGGGTATGTACCTTTTTCTGCTCCTCCGTGGGAGTGCCGGTGAAGAAGGTGCGGGTCATGTCGGAGCAGTAATGATTTTTCCGGCAGCCTATGTCAAAAAGCACTGTCTCGTTTTCGGAAAGTTTTGTGTCATCGGGCATGTGGTGGGGATCGGCACCATGGGCGCCGAAGGAAACGATAGGCGGGAAGGAGAACCCCTCCGCCCCTTCCTCCTTATAAATAGCAAGGAGTTTGTCGGCGCATTCCTTTTCTGTCACACCGGGATGGATCCAGCGGGAAATCCGTTCCATGGCCCGGTCATTGATGGCCGAGGCAAGGCGCATGGCTTTGATTTCCTCCTCGTCCTTCACCGCCCGCAGGCCGTCCACCAGGGGAGAACCGTTCTTAAAGGACAGGTCGGGGCGAAGGGCCATGAGGGATAAAAGGAAATGGGATGGCCAGGTCTTGTCGATGCCGGTTATGCCCTTCGGCAGGAAAGGGGAGAGAAGGGCCAGCCCGTCCTCTCCGTCCTCAAAGGAAATATCCGCCGGGCGGCCTCCATCCGCCTCCTCCATGGAAAGGCCCATGCCTTCCTTCAGGGGGAAAAGCCGGTTCCGGAGCCAGAGAGGCGGCTCCTTTTTGCGGAATACCAGCACCGTAAGCCTTTCGCCGGGATGGATGATCTCCCCGGTGAGATAGAAAAGGGCGGCAGGCTCGGAAACAATAAGCGAATCCAGCCCCAGAGCCTCCAGCCCCGCGCCGGCAGCAGCCATGCGCCTCTTATATATATCCAGCATAGGATTCCCTCCTTAATATTTTCTTAACTCTATTATATAGGAAATAAAATTTTTTGCTGAGAAAAATTTTGGGGATAGGGGCAGCGGGGAAGTGAGACGGCTGTCGGCTGTCGGCTATCGGCTGTCGGCTTACCGCAGGCCACTGGACTGCATTCCCAAAAGCAAGGGGGCTATGTGTTGTCATATGACTCTTTCAGTAAGCATAGAGAGGCATTATTCTGCCCCCTGAATAGGGGGAAGTCCCGCGCAGCGGGATAGGGGGTGGCGACCACAGGTCGCCAATTCCCGCCGACTGGTATTTAACGATAATGAGTCACTATCGTCCACGCACCAAGATTCTTCGCTTACGCTCAGAATGACTTGTCCGGCGGGAAGGCAAGCCCCGTAACGCTGATCCCTTCCGGCTCGCTGCGCTCGCCACCCACCCCTGAAACAGGGGTGGGCAAGGGATGTAGTGACGCGGTTCCTTTTCCCTCCATAAACTTGCCCACCCCCGCACTCGGGGGTGGGGGGACCACGTAGTGGTGGAAGGGG
>NZ_CALGPS010000083.1 GCF_937959425.1 uncultured Dialister sp. | reverse complement strand
AGTGTTAGAGCCAGGCGAATTTAGCCATTTTGAGCCGGGCGAAAATCGCCAAAATCAGCCAAACGAAAATAGCCATTACATTTACCTTCGTCCTCGTTTACAATGTAAGCAGTCAACAATCCAGTGCAAAGGAGGATACATGAAGGTAAAATGTAATGACTTAGAAACAATTGTATCACATGCCATTGCTGAAATGAAATCAGAGTGCAAGGATGACCACTTCTCATTGACATCTGTTAATATTTCAGAATTGAGTAGAAAAACCGGTATTTCCAGAAGCCGGTTAAGAACCTGGAAGAAGAAGGGCGGCAGCTTTAGTCGGAAAAAGCGTAGTTCCCCGGCATTTCATATTTTGGACGGTTTTTCTTCCCTTTTGGATGGGCTTTTGGCCAAAGGCGTCAGTAATTCCGTCGTGTGTCTGGATTATTTAAGACACGAAGGCTTCTCGGGGAGTCTCAGTACCGTCAAGAAATATATCTCTACTCACAAGGACCTGCTGCCACCCAAGCACAGACCGGTAGAGGGACTTGGTACACGCGGCAGGAGATATACTACAGAACCTGGCACCATCTTCCAGATGGATTGGGGTTTTGTGGATGTTGAAACAGAGTCCGGTGGCGGGCTTAGAGCTGCCTGCTTTGCCATGATCTGCCACTATTGCGGGGAATGCTATCTGGAATTTTTCCCTAATGCCAGGCAGGAGAATCTGTTCATTGGAATGATTCATGCGTTTCGGTTTCTTGGGGTCCCCGCTTATGTACTTACAGATAACATGAAGAGCGTAGTTATTGGCCGCACATTGGAGGGGCATCCTATCTGGCAGCATGATTATGCCTCATTTATGCAGACCATCGGATTTCAGACAAAGTTATGCAAGCCCCGGCATCCATATACGAAGGGAAAGGTTGAGCGCCTTATTCGTTACGCAAAGGATAATCTGGTGTCTAACATAAACGTCAACAATCTGAATGATCTGAACGCCGCCTCCCGTGAATGGTGTAATAAGCAGAACAGTATCTGCCATGCCGGCTGCGACTTGGTTCCAGAGGAGGTTCATGCAACGAGGTGCAGCCGCAATATTCATCCTCTGCAGGAAAAGGCGGAACTTATGAATTATCTCTGCCCGATTCGCAGAATCTCTTTTGATGGCTTTGTTACCTACGAAGGCAGACGTTTTGGGGTTCCTGGATGGTATGCCAAAAGCTGCGTCCGCGTCTGCCGTGAATTTGATACATTAACCATTTATTCGGAAGATTTGGAAAAAGTGCTGAAAACCTATGCTGTAACCTGGAGCAGACAGGATTCCTGCTGCGGCGATCAGTTTTCCAGCAAAGAGCCTGAGGAACTGCCTACCATGCCGGTTCGGACAGTTGTTCATTTAGAAGAGCGGAAGCCTTTTGAAAATGAGGATTTCTTCAAGAAGTTCGACTTCACAAAGGAGGGCCCAAAGGATGAGTGAGGATTTGTTCAAGAAAATAGCTGGTGAATGTGCCCAGTTGAGTTTAAGCTGTACGGCAGAAGAGCTTGCACAGATTTCCATTGAGAACCATTTTGATGCGGAGTCGCTCTGTGCCCTGGATATGGTAATGAATCATCTGGCGCAGAAGAAGCATCAGGCATTGGTGGATATCCGGTTGAAAACAAGTAGGCTGCCTCTGCAGAATCCAAAGACTTTTAGTAATTTTGACTTTTCCCGTCTCTATGGGCAGGACAAGGACAGTCTGAAAGAGCTGCAGATGCTGTCACCTTTGTATGCCCGGAGGAATGTGGCATTGATTGGTCCTCCCGGTACGGGGAAGACACATCTGGCTCAGGCCTTCGGATATGAGTGCTGCCAGCGGGGCCTCAATACCTATTTTCTGAAGATGACGGAGCTTCGCGAAAAGATGAATAATGCCCGGCATAATGGAACGACGGCCAGCCTGCTTAAGAGCCTTGTGCACCCGGACTGCCTGATTATTGATGAAGTTGGCCACTGCCACTTCGATAAAGATAATACACGCTTGTTCTTTGATATGATAGACCGGAGATGTGGCAAAGAAAGGGATTCTACGATTATCTTCACCAGTAATAAGATGCCATCAAACTGGACGGAGGATTTTGCAGACAACGACTCATTGGCCTGCGCTATGGATCGGGCCTTTGATGATGCCTTGGTATTTATGATTAATGGAAGCAGCTACCGCGGGCAGGGTCTGGAAAGAATCACCCTACGAACCGGAAAGCCTACATTGTAATATTTCGATGGAACAAAAATAGACCATCTCTTTAAATAGTTGACAATAGCACTGGATTGTTGGCTATTTTTCTTTGGCTGAAATTGGTCAAATTCGCCCGGCTCAAAATGGCGATTTACGCCTGGCTCTAACA